>CAYGNA010000521.1:1712-3006 GCA_964351065.1 uncultured Pseudomonadales bacterium | reverse complement strand
CCCCCCAACGACCACTCGCTCCCGCCTGCAAGCGGCGCTGTGTCGCGTGGGCAGGCCGTGGTGCTGCTGGTTGTACTGTATGTTTTGTTGGGGTCAGCTTTTGTTATCGAGCCGCAGGTGATCGGGGTTATTGTGAGTTATCTGCTGCTGAACCTGGCGTATACCTTTTACCTGAAGCGCGTGCCGGTTGTGGATATCTTTGTGGTGGCGTTTGGGTTTGTGCTGCGGGTTTACGCGGGTTCTGTTGCGATCTCGGTAGCGCCCTCCTACTGGATGTTGATCACAACACTTTGCCTGGCGCTATATCTGGGTGCCATCAAGCGGCGCCAGGAACTGATTACCGCGGGCGACGAATCCAGGGGGGTGCTGAAGGCTTATAGCGTTGCGCTGATTGACCGCTATGCCGAGATGTCATCTACTGGTGCCCTGGTTTTCTACAGCCTGTTTGTGCTGACGGTTCGGCCGGAGATGGCGCTCACGATTCCGTTTGTGCTGTTTGGCATCTTCCGCTATTGGTATGTCGTGGAGCGTGAATCTGCCGGAGAATCGCCAACGGATGTTGTGTGGCAGGATCTGCCGTTGGTGCTGTGTATTCTGGCATGGGTTGGCAGTGTCCTTTTGGTGCTGGCAGGGTATAGCCTGTGAGCTTCGTATATGTTGCCACCCCTTTTATCGCCTGGCTGGTAACCGGTGTGACCAAATTTTGTGTCAACTGTATTCGTGAAAGGCGGCTGGCGTTTGACCTGATTGGATATGGTGGCTTTCCCAGCAACCACACGGCTATCTCGTCCAGCGTGGTGTTCCTGGTTGCGCTGCGTGAGGGCATTGATCATCCCGTGGTTGGCCTGGGCACGGCCTTTGTGTTTATTGTGATGCTGGATGCCTCCAGTCTGCGCCGGGAGGTCGGGCGACACGCGGTTAAGTTGAATGAACTGTCTGATGCCGGCCTGCGCGAACGGATTGGGCACACGCGTGTCGAACTTGCTGGTGGACTTGTGGTTGGATTGTTGACTGCGCTGGCGATGAATTTTTTGGCGTTGGTTGTTTGAGGTCTCTCCGCTGCGGCCCTGCGGGCCTCCGGTCGAGACGACGGTGGGTTGGCCCTGCGGGCCTCCGGTCGAGACGACAGTGGGTTGGCCCTGCGGGCCTCCGGTCGAGATGACGGCACAGCAGTCGTTTCGACCGGAGCGGCGCAGCCGCGGAGTGGAGAAATCCCGGTGTTAGAGGTCTCTCCGCTGCGGCCCTGCGGGCCTCCGGTCGAGACGACAGTGGGGTGGCCCTGCGGGCCTCCGGT
>CAYGNA010000521.1:0-1612 GCA_964351065.1 uncultured Pseudomonadales bacterium | reverse complement strand
ACGGCACAGCAGTCGTTTCGACCGGAGCGGCGCAGCCGCGGAGTGGAGAAATCCCATCACCCGAGATGACATAATTTGAAGACGTTTAGGAACTGAACCTGTAATGCAGACCAAATACCTTGTTGCACTATTTCTATTATTCACCCTGGCATTTGTTGGCTATGGTTACTACCGGACGACGTCGGGTGATCAGGGGACGCCTGTTCCTGCTGTCACATCGGGCACTGACGCCAGACTTGCTCCGTCGCCTTCCGCGACCCCTTCTGCTGCGGGCGTCCCATCACTAACCCCGGCACCTGCGCCAAAGCCCGCGGGCGAAAGTAAAATCTGCACGGCCAATGTGGCTGCCCGCGCGCTGCTGCGAAATCGACGTGATGTCATCCTTATCGAATTCGAAATTGTCGGCGCAGGTGAAAAACAGGTGATCCTGCGAGGGCTTGGGCCCAGTTTGCTGCAACAGGGGGTGAGCCGGGCTATTTCAAACCCGTCGATTACCCTGCGACAGGGCGCTCGATTGGTTGCATCCAATGACAACTATACCGGCGAGACGGGTGGTGATGTGCTCCCTGGCAGTATGATGCCGCCACGCAGTGAAGAGGCGGCACTTGTGACGAGACTGGGCGCCGGCCGTTATGCTGCTGTTCTTGAACCCAGCGATGATATTCCTGGCATTGGTTTACTGGATGTTTATGTGATGAGCGGCGATGTCAATACGCGCGCCGCAAGCCTGGCCGTAGAGGCCAATGCGGCCATGGAAGAAGACGTACTGCTTATCTCCATGGGTATGGGGCCTTGTACGGCAGAGGGGACCATCATGACACGGCCGCCAATCTCTGGCAGCGACAACTCCGTATTGGCAGACCCTAATGTCACACTGGTGACAGGTGGCAAGGCGGTTATAGGCGGCGACAATTGGCCAACGGGACTGGCGCGCCCCGCGGGATATCGCGCAACGGATGCGAGGTTTACCTACGGTTTCAAGCCCGGTGGGGCCTACGTTCTGTTTGTCGACGGGAAAAAGTCTGATGGTCGAATCAGGCTTGAGCTGGGTGGCTAGCTGCTACTTGTACCTGCGCTTCTCATGTATACCGAAATCCAGATAATGCTCACTGGCGTCAACGCCGGCTGCAGCAACGTCCGGGTTCAGGCGCAGGTATTGCCGCGGGTCAAAGTCTGCGGGTAAATTGCGCTTCTCCATATGCCTATTCGTAAACAGTGTCTGATCTACAGGCTCACCCAGGTAACGGTGCGGCACAGTTTCGCCCGTTGTAAGGTTCGTGACCGGTTTAAAGTCGTACCGGGCTTGCAGTGGATCTGAGTAAATGGGGGTGATGTAGCTGCAGTCCTCAAAGTAGTAATGCGTCACGTGAGACCAGCGCGTTTTGCTGGTATCACGATGTTCAGTTCCGCCGTGCAGCAGATTTGCTGCCCAGATTAATGCCTGGCCTTTTTTTGGCTCGAAGATTCGAGGCTCAAGCTGCAGCGCAGACACGATACTCTCCCAGGCCGGCTCATAGTGGGCCTGGGCGCGAGACCGCGGCGGCATTCGCCGATTGAAATAAGCATCCTGCCAGAGCACAGGTAACTTGTGCGAACCAGGGTAGTACACCAG
>CAYGNA010000520.1:0-3006 GCA_964351065.1 uncultured Pseudomonadales bacterium | reverse complement strand
TGCCAACCCCGTCATGTTCCGGCGAAACAATCAGGCCAAGCCAACCCAGCGCTGCCATTTGCTGCCACTGACTTTCGTCATAACCTGCCTGGGTGGCCATGATGCCACGCACTGCGTCACTCGACGCGTGCTCTTTCAGAAACCGGTTCACCTGATCTCGTAGCAGTTCCTGTTCTTCGGTAAAGCCAAAGTTCATTGGTTGCTCGCTCTGTTGTTCTCATGAAACTTAGTGTAACGGTATGGTGGGATTACTGCATCCCGGGCTATTACATCCCGGGCTATTACATCCCGGGCTATTACATCCCAGGCAGCCGCAGCGGCGACAGGAAGTCGATGGCGTGTGTTGTACTGCCATCCAGGCTGAGATCAGCCATAATTTCTCCCAGCACCGTGGCAAACTTGAAACCATGACCCGACAACCCCGCAACAATATGGACGTTGTCGACGCCTGGATAGGGACCAACAATGAAATGGCCATCGGGGCTCATGGTATACATACAGGTTGTATGGTGATTCAGTTGGTGACCGGCGCGGGGAAGGTAGTGTCGTAGGGCCAGTGTAACTGCTTCAAGTTCGTCGGTGTCCACGTGCCGATCCAGTGCCTCTGGTGCAGCCAGTGGGCGACCGCCACTGTGTTCGGCAATCTTGATCCCTTTGTCGTCAACAGCGGGAAAACCATAAAATGTGCGGTTGCCCTGTTCGAACAGAAAAGCCGGGCAGCCATCTTCGAGTCGATAACAGTTCTCTCCTGGTTCAAACCAGTACAACGATTTACGTAGCAGGTGCAGATGTGGCGCCAGTTTTGGCAGGGCGCGTGCTGCAAAAGGGCCGGGTGTGATGACCAGCCGGTCGGCAGTATAGCGGCTGCTGTCTGTTTCCACCGTAACCTTACCCGCTGAGCTGGTGTACCAGTGGTGCATCACTTCCGGGATTCGCACCTCGGCACCTGCCTTAATTGCCTGCGCCATGGTGGCACGGATGCAGTCTTCAACAAAGAGGATGCCGCCTGACGGATCAAAGATGGCGGTATGTTCTGCCGGTACCGCAAAGCCGTCAAAGCGGGCGGTGGCTTCGGTACCGGTTAACTGGTCCATAGGGAGTTGATGCTGTGCTGCAGCAGCCAGCATGCCAGTAATCACCTCATCATCTGCAGGCCCCGCCTGCAGGATACCGGTGCGGGCGAGCAGGGTTTCACCCGATGCTGACTCGAGTTCATCCCACAACTCGAAAGATCGCTGCAGCAGGGGCACGTAGTTGGGATGTTCAAAATAGACCAGGCGAATCGCTCGGGTATCACCATGCGAACTGCCCCGGTCATGGGCGATCTCAAACTGGTCGATACCAAGGACTCTGGCGCCTCGATTTGCCAGTGCAAGAAGCGCGGCGCTCCCAACGCCGCCTGTGCCAACCACAATACAATCGAAGTGTTCTGTCACTACTCTGCCTGCAGGGGGCGCAGCCGCACCCAGCCGGTTTCAATGGTTTCGTCAGCGGTCTCGTAGCCGGCCTCGCCTGGCAGAATGATTTCCCGCGCCTCGTTTACCCGGGCGCGCTCATCCGGTTGATTGCTTGCTGCAGCTTCAATCACCTCATCTGCGCTGCTGAACCTGGCGAGGCAACGGATCATCCTGAGCGTGGGGCTCATCAGCACCATTTCTTCGCGCTCCACTTTGTCGAGTATGGCTTTGGGCGAGAGCCACCGCGAATGAATCAGCTCGTTATCATCGTGGATGGGTACCTGCTGGCGCGGCATGCGGGCAATAAAAAAACGCGCGTCGAATCGCCTGGGTGGTCCCTCCGGCGTTATCCAGCGCGCGATGTAGTGCATGATGCCAGCATCCAGGATCAGGTTTTCTTCTTCCATGATCTCGATAAAATTCCGGTTGCTGTCGTTGACATCGTCCCGATGGGTTTGAAATCGACGTTTGGTGTCGACGGCTTTCAGGTCAACAGGCAAGTGTGTATCACGGTTGATTGCCAGCAGCACACCCGCCTCTTCAAACGCCTCGCGTATCGCTGCAATGTAGTAGGCGAGGCCACCCTTGGGCAGATCCAGCAGGTGACTGGCCTCGGCATCCGAGCGATGGACACTCATATGCTGGAACACCTCGGGATCATCGGCATCATCGACCGATCCACCAGGAAATACCCACATGCCCCCGGCAAATACCGTGTTGGCATTCCGTTCCATCATGTAGACCTGCAGGTCAGGCCGGTCGTCCACAAGCATCACCGTTGCCGCAGGGCGCACAGCAACCTCATTGGATTTGTAATTATTCATAGAGACGTTTGCCTGGTGCCAGATGTCGTCAAGAGTACCCGCTTTGTCGAATAACTGCATATGCGATTGAGACCTGCCAGACGGCCAGTTAAGCTGCCTTCTTCAGACATATTTGCCGGAGTTGCTGGTGATTGATCGACTGTTGAAAACGTCTTTGATAATGCTACTTGTTGTGCTCGCCGGTTTCGTGAGCGCAGAAGAGCGTCTTGTGCAACTCAAGGACGGTAGCCAGATCCGCGGTGAGGTTGTTGGCATGATGAATGGTGAGTATGTCATTCAGTCGACAACACTCGGTACGGTAAAACTCTCCTCAGACAAGATTGTCAGCATCACCCTGCCAGGCGCACAGCCACCGGCACCGGCAATTGCGCCAGCGGCAGGCGGCGCACCAAGCGCGCTTGGATCGATCCAGGCGTCTATTGCCAGCGATCCGGGTCTCATGGCAAAAATCATGAGCCTGCAACAGGACCCGCAGATGCAGGCTGTGCTGGGTGATCCGGAAATTATGAGCGCAGTGCAGCGTTTTGACTTTGAGGCCCTGCGCAACAATCCTCGATTCAAGGCATTGATGGAAAGCCAGAACGTGCGCGAGATTACTTCCAAGCTGCAATAATCTTTGTTGGTATCTTGCTGGTTGTGTGCATCTGGTTGGGGCAAGGCACTTTGCGCCGCCGCAAGTAGCGGAGAAAGGCAATGCCCAGTAGCGGCTGCGAACAGCCTCATCG
>CAYGNA010000519.1:0-3024 GCA_964351065.1 uncultured Pseudomonadales bacterium | reverse complement strand
CACCAATACTGCTCGGGATGCTGGTTGATACAGGACTCGACAAACTGGTTGATAGTTCGCGCGTCCTCTTCGTCTGAACCAGATGGAAAGTTATCCAGCGCAGGTGACAGAACCACCCGATAGCGCGATGCGTTATCTACCCTGAAGTGTGTGAAAGGAACAACAGGTGCGCCGGTGATCCTGGCGATTCTGGAAAGTGCAATAGTCGTCGCCGCAGGCACACCAAAAAAGGGGACAAACACAGCATTTCGCCAGCCGTAGTCCTGATCGGGGCCATACCAGACAACATGTCCGGCCTTGATATTACGAATTACCTGCCGGATGTCATTTCGCTCGATCGCATGGGGATAAAGTCGGGTACGGCCACCCGTCATGATTTCTTCCATCAATGCATTTTTGTTGGCGCGATACATCACGTCCAACACCACCTCGCGACTGATGACGGTACCCGCCAGGTCCAGTGTGGACATATGGGTACCGAGCAATATCACCCCTTTGCCCAAAGCCTGGGCGGCTCGCAGATGCTCCACGCCTTCTAGAACAGACACGTCCCTGATGGATTCACCACCTATCAACCAGGCCGTGGCTGTTTCGATGATGCTCATGCCACCTGACCGGAAAACATCAATCACGAGCGTATGCTGTTCTTCTCGAGTCAGCGCGGGGAAACACACCGCAATATTGGTTTCTACAATATGACGGCGCGATCCCGCCAGCTTATAGGCGAGCCTGCCAAGCATTGAGCCAATGCCCATACGCCAGGCGTGCGGCAGCCGAACGACTCCCTGCAGAACAAAATAACCAAGCCATGTTGGCCAGTAGCGGGGATGTGCAAAACGGGAGGGATTCTTCATGATGGCATGATTATAGCCGTTACCGCGTGGTTGGTGCGCGGTGCGTTACAATGGCGCGAGCCGCCCTACAGGGATACATTTTGAAGCTACTCGTCGTTATGCCCTCCAAGTACCTGGGCAACATGATTATCTCGTTACAGACAATCAAAGCCCTGATTCTGGGTAACGGACCGGCGAACACCACCCTGTTGATTGATCAGGGATTTGTCGAACTTGTTAACCTGGCCACGGGGGATGGGTACGAGAAACTGATTTTCCCGCGACAGCGGCGCGGCGCGCTGGGTCGTCTGGCCCGGCTATTGTTTCACCTGCGGCGGCAGCGTTATGACTGTGTTCTCGACCTTGACGGCACCGTGATCTCAGCACGCATCGTTGCTATCGCAAAAGCAGCGCAGAAAGTCGGCCCCCAATTTGCCAAGCGACCCGGCGTCTATACCCGGGTCGTCGCCAACGAACGCGACATCCAGCACTGTTTTGAAGATTTTGCGCTGATGAGCGAGGCAATAGGCATCCCGGTGCCGGACAGAGCCTACGCCCGCTTGCCGAATAGCCCGGACACCACCCTGCCTTTCAGTCTTGAGGGTAAAACCGCCTGCATTCATCCATCAGCCACCAAAGACTACAAACAATGGGACATTCAGAAATTTGCCGAACTGGGCGATTGGCTTATTGAACAGGGGTTCACCACTGTCATCGTAGGTGCCGGTGCTGGAGAACAGGCGCGCGTTGACCAGTTGCTGGGCCTGATGCGACACACACCCGTCAATGCATTTGGGCGCCTGTCTCTCATGCAACTCATCGAGGTGTGCCAACGATCCAGCGTGTTCATCGGCAATGACAGCGGCCCCATGCACCTCGCTGCGGCATCCGGTGCAAGCACCATTGCCCTGTTTGGGCCCACAGAATTACTTCGCTGGAAACCAAAGGCTACAAACGCCATCACGCTTAAAGGTTCCTTGCCCTGTTCACCAAAATGCCGTCCCGAAGCATGCCTGCGCAACTACCAGTGTTTGACATCTCTGGACACGGAACAGGTCAAGACGGCTATACTGCAAATCTCCGGCTGAGAAATGTGCATACCAGACCTATGTTGCTATACTCCACTGATCTAGTCGACGGGCGTTTCGTCGAATGAGTGCCGTTCCCGCCACAGCAACGATCATTGCCAAGAACGAGGCCAGCAACATTGCTGCGTGCGTACGTAGCGTGGCGTTTTTTGATGAGGTCCTCGTCATCGATTCAGGCAGCACTGACGACACTGTCGCGATTGCTCGATCTGCAGGTGCCAACGTGGTCGAAAATGCATGGCCAGGTTATGGTCCCCAGAAGCAGTTTGCACTCGAACAGGCAAGGAATAGCTGGGTCTTCAGCCTGGATGCAGATGAACGCGTTTCAGCTGAGCTACAAAAGTCCATAGAATCCCTGTTCGCCAATGGACCCTCGGCCAGCGGCTATTCAATCAGTCGTCGAAATCACTTTATGGGCTATCCACTACGACATGGCGAGGGCTATCCCGACTGGTGCCTGCGTCTTTTTAATCGCGATCGCGCCTCATGGAGCCAGGACCCTGTACATGAGCGAGTTATGCTCGACGGGACTATCGAGAGGCTTTCGGGTGACCTGGACCATCACTCAGAAGGCTCGCTCTCCGAATACCTCGAAAAGCAGAACAACTACACAACGCTGCAGGCGCACCAGCTATATTCCATCGGCAGGCGGGCTTCCATCGCCAAGCTGATTACCTCTCCCATTGTGCGCTTTATCAAGTTTTACTTTTTGCGCCTTGGGTTTCTTGATGGCATTCCAGGCCTCGTGCATATCGTGATTGGCTGCTTCAACAGCTTCTGCAAGTACGCCAAGCTTCGCGAACTCCATACCCGCAAGGCCTGCCAATAGCCACCTGGTGAGAGCTCGACAGCGTTGGCTTATCATTACGCATGGTTTTGATGCGCAGGACCGGTCCAGCCAGGTGGTCAGCCAGCGTATACCCCATCTGCTTGAACAGGGTGTTGAACCTTTTGTTATCAGCAGCAGGGACGGGGCAAGAAATCGCACCTTCCCTCACTACCAGCGAGCAAGTTGGGGGCCCACTGGCGCAAGCGAACTCATCCGGGTCACCGCAAAAGACGCTAGCCAACTGAGCGGCACTGCCGCGTTGATTCTAAACCCG
>CAYGNA010000518.1:0-3029 GCA_964351065.1 uncultured Pseudomonadales bacterium | reverse complement strand
TTAGCAATGACGTGCGCGCCGGCATGGGGGTGAGCTACGAATAGCCCATCGAAATAGCCTCTTCAGAAGGCCTGGCTATTTCTTGTCTTTGCGCTTTTTCTTGCGCCGGCGCTTGGCCTTGGGATCAAGAATCGTCTTGGGATAACGAGGTAGCTTGCCCTCGGTCAGGTAGCGGTGGATAGACTCCTGTGAACGAATCCGGATGTTCCTGCGCCCAATAACAAAGTTGTTGGAGAGCCCCTCGTCCAGTACGCGCGCCTTCACATTGTCGTACCACTGCTGGTCTAGAATATCCTGCAGCATCTTCTGGTGATCCTTGTCATAGATCGGGCACAGCACTTCAACGCGATAATCCAGATTTCTCACCATCAGGTCAGCAGAACCAATAAAGTATTTTGGCTGGCCACGATTCAGGAACACGTAAACGCGTGGATGTTCAAGGTAGCGGTCGACAATGCTGATTGCGCGGATGTTTTCAGAGACGCCTTTAATACCTGGTACAAGGCAGCACATACCACGTACGATAAGGTCAACCTTAACGCCTGCCTGGCTTGCCTCGTAGAGTTTGCTGGTGATCCGGTAGTCGACAAGGTTGTTACACTTGAGCAGTATGCGGGCAGGGTAGCCGTCTCGTGCGTTATCAATTTCCTGTTCGATCAACCTCTCAATGCCAGACCGGGTGGTGTGGGGAGAGACCAGCAGGTGTTGGTATTGATGACGCCGGTAATTGAAGCGAAGAAAGTCAAAGACATTAAAGATATCCTCGCCGATTTCCTGGTCAACAGTGAGCAGGCTGAAGTCGGTGTACACCCGGGCAGTCTTTTCGTTGAAGTTCCCTGTGCCAATATGGCTGTAGTAAACCGTCTTGCCACCCTCGTTGCGTTCTATCAGGAACAGTTTGCTGTGCACTTTGAGACCGGGCACACCAAACATGACCTCCACGCCATTTTCACTCAGTCGCTCAGCCCAGCTAATGTTAGCGTGCTCATCAAAGCGCGCCTGTAGCTCAACTACTGCTAGCACTCGCTTGCCGTTCTGGACCGCGTTGATCAGTGCTTCACACAATTGGGAGTTTTTGGCGACCCGGTACAGGCAGATCTTGATGTGTGTGACTTCCGGGTCCAGCGCGGCAGTTTTCATCAGGTCAGTGATGTAGTCGAAACTGTGGTAGGGGAAGTACAGCAGCACATCTTTAGCGCGGACCTTGTCAAAAAAGCTGACGCCTTCTTCATCGAGTTTGGGGACCGACACCGGTACGAGCGGACGAAACTCCAGGTACTTCGGTCCGACATTCGGGAAGTCCATAAAGTCTTTTGAATTGTGGTATCGCCCACCAGGAATCTTGCTGTCGTAGCGGCCGAGATTGAAGTGCTTGGCCAAAAAGGCAAGCAGATGCTCGGGCATGGCAGCGTCGTAAACAAACCGCACTGCCTCGGCGGTGCGCCGCTGCTTCAATCCGGATTCAACTTTTTCGATCAGGCTTTCTGTCATGTCTGTGTCGAGTTCCAACTCAGCATCACGGGAGAACTTGATGGTATAGGCCGCAGAGCTGTCGACGGCAAATACGCCACGAAAAACCTGCGGCATACAGAAGCGGATAATGTTGTCCAGCACGATAAAGACTTTGCCTTTGTTACCCCGGGGACGGGGAATCTGCACGAATCTCGGAATGCGATCGGTGGGTACTTCGACCAGAGCATAGTGACTGTTCTCACCAGATCGAATGTCCACTGCCAGGTAGATGGATTCATCCGTCAGATTACGTACTGCACGCAGGTCCTTGAGTAAGATAGGTTCGAGCTCGGGCAAGACACGATCGTGAAAATACTGCCGAACAAATTCCGCCTGGCCCTCGTCGAGTTGGGTCTCGTTGATGAGATACATGCCGCGGGTGCGCAGTTCCCTCAGCAGCATGTCGTAGGTCTTGTCGAACTGCTTCTGAATCTGCAGTACGCGCTCATTGATCGCTTCAAGCAGCTGTGTGTACTGCTGTTTTGTATCGGACGCTGAGATAGAAGCGAGACGCCTGACTTCAGCAACCCGTACGCGAAAAAATTCGTCCAGGTTGTTGGAGAAAATTCCAAGATACCGGAGCCGTTCAATGACAGGCACCTCGGGGTCCTGCGCTTCCTGCAGCACCCGGGCGTTAAAAGATAGCCAGCTTATCTCGCGGGAGATAAACAGGCTGTCATCCAGGTCTCCCATACGCGGGTCTACTGGATTTGCCATGTTACCTCCGATCTGAATCACGAATTGGTTGCGGCGAGAAGTTTACGGCGGATCGAAGGCGAATTGCCAGCGTCCGCTGGGCCTGTTGGCGTGCTTCAATTGCGCCAGCGCGGCTTCAGGCTTCGTCCTCTTCGGTAGCTGCCGGATCCAGCAGGGACCAGGCCTGAATGCCCAGATGGCCGTTGTCGTCTGAGAGATTAATGACGGCCTGGTAAGGTTTGCCCGCCAGGGTGAAATCCATGGCCGCGTTCATGCTGCGTTTGCCGGTCTGCAGGGCGATGAGCGATTCGATAACCATACCACCGTGCGGGAGAGTGAAGTCGGCTGCAGATGCGGTTGGGTTAACTGCACCGGGCTGAATGGCATAATGGGGGTAGTTGATCAGTTCTGCGCTCGCCTCGCGGTTTTGAGCATTAACGTTGCTAACAAAAGTTTCGATGTGTTTAAAACAGCGGTTTTCCATACCGGATGTATCATCTTCACCAGCAAAGTCTGCGGAAAAGCGCGACTGTATCCCCCATTTGTTATCCATGCGCGTCACAATATATACCACCGGGTTGGTCAGGATATTCTCGCCAGCCTTGTTGTAGCGACACCACTGACCAACCACATGGATCTTGCGCGGTGAGGTATGTAACACCTGTCGGTAGTCCCACTCGCTATGGTCCCAGCCACTTTCGATCACCCGGTTGTAGTCAACTCTCGCAATGTAGTCTGCAGCTGTTTCAGCCACCTGAACCGGCCCTCGTGGTGCGGGTCGTACGTGCGGAAAATTCAGGGAACTGGCCCACAGGGCCGGG
>CAYGNA010000517.1:0-3048 GCA_964351065.1 uncultured Pseudomonadales bacterium | reverse complement strand
CGCATGCCCTGCACACGCGCAGCTATCCCTGCTGCCCTGGCAAGGTGCGGCGTGACATCGGCTGAAACCGTGTAGTTGCGCCATTCGCGGGTACCCTGGATGAGCAGGCCGCGCCCCTCATTCTGGATGAGCCGATAGGCTTCACCCCAGGAATCAAACCGGTCTACGCCGTTCACCCAGGCGCGGCGCCACATGGTGCCTTTGTGGGCTGGCTGGCCAAGCTGAAGCTGCGGTTCGCCATCCCAGCCGAGACTTTTCAGATAAACGGTACCCGCTGACTGGAGTGCGACCCCCACTTCAAACACAGGGTGAACATGTGTTGGCACCTTGAGCGACAGCGTCTCGTCCCCTTCAAGTGTCTGCACTTCTCCATAAAGCGTCTCTTCCCGGTCGTCCTCGCCGTACCAGCGCACGAACAGGCAAACACCAACCGCGTCTTTTGATCTGACCGCTGCCGTTATCACCTGACCAGCATAAATCCGTGGCGAGGCAAGCAATGCGTAGCCCGCGCCTTCAAACTGTTTCGCAACTGCCTTTGACGGGGCAAACACTGGGCTGCCAAATTCAGCACCGCTGGTTGTCTCGAGTTTCAATCGAAAATGGCTTTCGTCCTCGCCCTTTTCAACCGGTTCGTTAGCGAGGTTTCCAGTGCCTGCCGTCACCATGAAGCCCTGCACGGCTCCAGGCAGGTCGAAGTGAAACTGGGCACCACCTTTCGGCACCAGGGGCGGCAGAGCCTGTAATGCTCGACCCGCGTTGGCAATGCCAATCGCCTCGCGCGCGCAATCTGATATGCCCCAGGTTGGATCTGCTGTAGGGATATAGATTCGGTCTGCCACGGGCGCGCGCCAGTCAAAGCCTGTTAGTGCGCTGGCGTCAATTCCCGCCAATCCGTTTTTGATGCCAACCAGGCAGCCAACATTGCCGGAGTTACAGTCGGTATCCCAGCCACTGGTGTTGATGATTTTCATGGTTTCGGAGAAGTCATCCGCCCCGTGCAGCAGGGCGTGAATAATCAGCCCGTGATTCGGCACCATATGGCAGTTGCCACCATATTTGTCATAGCCGTACTGTTCAGCAATGTGCTGCCGCGTGACCCGCCAGTCAGGTTCGGCCGCGTGCCAGTTACGCACGTCATCTATCAACCGGCGAATGATGGAGTCAGATGGAATAAACCCCAGCGCGAGGTCAAGTAGCCGGTTGGTGTCAGACTCAACAAATGCCGCTGACTCCATGGTGGCAAGCACAACAGCACCATAAACAGCCTCCCCGTCGTGACTCACCCGCGCTGCCTGCTCGGCAAAATAGGCCGCACGCTCAGGGTCGCCAGGCGAAACCATCGCCCAGCCATCAATAAAAATCTGCGCGCCAATCTGTTCGGCAACAACCTTGCCATTGGTAGCGGCAGCACCACTCGCAGGAGCATCCATGCCCGATTTGAGCCGCAGGTATGCCGTGTGTTCGGTGGAGTTCCCCATGCCGCCCCACCAGAGAATTGTTCGCTCTTCAATCAGGTAGTTAAGCCAGGAGTCGCCGATCTCTTTTGCCGTCAGGGTGGGTTTGTAGTGGTGATCGGCCAGCGCACGCAGGAAGGTAAAGGTACCCGAGATATCGTCATCGGTAACAATCAGTGGTTGACCCAGTTCCTCGTGCACATAGTGAGTGATGTCGCCGAGTCGCTGCTGAATACGTTCATAAGTCCACCCTTCAAAGGGACGACCGAGGTAAACGCCGATGGTTTTACCGAGCACACCTGCATAGACGCGCTCGACATAATCCGCTGGAAGCCTCGCGGTCATGGTTTGCTCCTGTCATCAATCTGGCGCAAACCATAGCCTGATTGTTTGCAAAACCCAACCAGGCTAGTACGGCCCATCCCTTTGAAAAAGAGCTCTATAAGGCGTCTTGCCCAGGCTGATGACCAGTCACTAATCCAGACAAGCCAGCAAACGCCCCCTGATAATGGCTTCAGCTTCACTCATGATGCGGTCGATCAGTTCCTGTACAGATGGCACATCATAGATCAGGCCAGCAACCATACCGCATGACCAGGCACCCGCATCCATATCTCCGTTCTGCATGACGCGCGGGTAAACCCCGGCCACCTCGGCAGCAATGTCTTCGAACTTCAGCGCCGCACCCATTTCGCGTTCTTTTTCGAGCAGACGCTCAACCGCCGGGTTGGTCAAAACCCGTTCAGTGTTGCGCAGTGGCCGCATCACGAGGCGAGTATCGAGTTCCGACGCGGCCACCAGCGCCTGCTTCACATTCTCGTGTACCGGCGCTTCTTTGGTAGCAATAAAGCGCGTGCCCATGTTGATCCCTTCCGCACCCATTGAGAGTGCACCGACCAGGGATCGGGCATCAGCCATACCGCCAGAGGCGATAAACGGAATCTCCAGTTCATCCGCAGCGCGTGGCAGCAGGATAAAGTTGGGCACATCGTCCTCGCCCGGATGCCCACCACACTCAAAACCGTCCACCGAGACAGCGTCGCAACCAATGTCTTGTGCCTTCAGCGCGTGCCGCACCGACGTGCACTTGTGAATCACCTTGATACCATTTTCCTTGAGTAGTGGCAGCCACTTGGCAGGGTTGTTACCTGCCGTTTCAACAATCTTGATATCAGCTTCGATAATGGCCTGTACCAGACCGGGGTAGTCAGGCGGTGTGACCGAGGGTAAAAAAGTCAGATTGACGCCAATAGGCTTGTCCGTCATCGCCCGGCACCGCGCAATTTCGTTAGCCAGTTTTTCGGGTGTACCCTGGGTGAGGCCCGTGATGATGCCAAGCCCACCGGCATTGGAAACCGCCGCCGCCATCTCCGCGAGGCCAACAAAATGCATGCCACCCTGGACAATGGGATGTTTGATACCAAAGAGTTCGGTAATACGTGTTTTCATATTGGGTCTCCCTTGTTGTTAATTACGCCACCGGGGCGCTGGTTCTTGTAAATAGGCTGGTTGGTGTGTTGATTGATGTACTGATCGATGTAAGACAGGGATTGTAGCGGTTTCCCGGGGCCGCGCACGTGAGTTCGGTCTGGTG
>CAYGNA010000516.1:0-3054 GCA_964351065.1 uncultured Pseudomonadales bacterium | reverse complement strand
TTACGGTACGCCAACAGAGACGTCGGACTGTGGCAACGAGCCAGCACCCGGCAAGGTGATTGCAGTTCGTCCAGCACCTCCAGTCCAGCGCGCAACGCCCCTCCCGGCAATGCCGGTAGCAAGAGCACCCAGCCCAAAACAGTTTTCCCTGCTGGACCAGCCCGCAGACGCCTTTACTGTTCAGTTAGTCGCACTGCGAGAGTTGAGCGGTGTCCAACAATACGCGCGCGCCAATGGTGTGACCGAACCGATTTTCGCCCACATCGCGACAGACGATGGTAACTGGCACCTGCTGTTACTTGGTGTCTATGCTAACCAGGCTGCGGCCGAGAGCGCCATGAAGGCGTGGACGTTAACCAAAACATTGCCTGTCGAGCCCTGGGTTAGAAGAATGGGACCATTACAGGAGGCCATCCGACGCGCCGGAGCAGAAGATTGACACACGACCTGGCAAAATTGCCATCCGTCGATGCGCTGCTGTCCAGCGCCGGGGCCAGCGTGCTAGTGACCCAATACGGACGCGCACCAGTTACGTCCATCCTGCGAAATCTGCTGGCCGAAACGCGCGAACTGGCGCTGCAGGGAACTGTTTCCATTCCCTCAAAGGCCACCCTGCTGGCCCGCGCAGCCGATGTGCTCGTGGCGGCAGACCAGCCAGCGTCGCGAGAAGGGCGGTACCTGACAGGCTCAGTGATCCATTCGAAGCTGGGTCGCGCGCTACTGCCAACTGAGGCGATCAGCAGAATTGCAGCGGTGGCTGCCGGCGCAAGTAACCTTGAGTATGACCTGGTCCAGGGCAAGCGTGGCGACAGGGATAGTCACATCGAGTCCCTGCTACAGGAAATTACCGGGGCGGAAGCAGCTACCATCGTCAACAACAATGCAGCGGCTGTATTGCTGACCCTCAATAGTCTGGCGCTCGAACGTGGCGTTATCGTATCCCGGGGGGAACTCGTCGAAATTGGTGGTTCTTTTCGAATGCCGGAAATTATGCAGCGCGCCGGCTGCAGACTCATTGAAGTAGGTGCCACCAATCGTACCCATGCACGCGATTTTGAGCACGCGATAAGTCCAAGTACTGCCCTTGTGATGAAAGTACATACCAGCAACTACAAGATCAGTGGATTTACGGCCGAGGTTGACGAAAAAGTACTGGCTGGCATCGCACGGGCCCATAACATTCCGTTTGTTAACGACCTGGGCAGTGGGACTCTCACAGACCTGCGCCGCTTCGGCTTGCCACACGAACCAACCGTACAGGAGGCCCTGGGCCAGGGTGCTGACCTGGTCCTGTTCAGTGGCGACAAGCTGCTGGGTGGCCCGCAGGCTGGTCTTATTGTCGGTCGGCGAGACCTTGTCGACCTGATCAAGGCCAACCCAATGAAACGGGCGATGCGCGTCGACAAGATGACCCTGGCAGCCATGTTTGAAGTCCTGAAACTGTATCGCGATCCTGAGACCCTGCCGACCCGCCTGCCAACCCTGCGCACCCTGGCCCGGACAAGCGGCGAAATACAGACCATTGCAGAGGTACTCATTGACCCTCTGCAAGAGAGGCTTGCAGGCAAGGCAAGCGTTCTGATGATCCCCGTGGATAGCCAGATTGGCAGCGGCGCACTGCCAACAACTACCCTGCCCAGTTTTGGCATCGCCCTGACGCCGCTCACGCGAGGCGATGCGCCTCTGCAGGCACTGGTCAATGCCTTTCGCTCGCTGCCCGTGCCCGTGCTGGGTCGGATCAGCGACGGCACGCTCATCTTCGACTGTCGCACGCTTGATGACCCGCAAATGCTCTGCCGCCAACTGGCTGGCCTTGGGCTGTCATGATTGTGGCAACCGCGGGCCATGTCGACCATGGCAAGACGCGACTGGTCCATGCGCTGACCGGTATTCAGACGGACCGGCTGCTTGAAGAACAGGCACGTGGTCTCACCATTGATCTCGGTTTTGCCTACACCAACATGGGTGAGGCGCGCGTTGGTTTTGTCGACGTTCCCGGCCACATCAGGTTTATCAGCAACATGCTTGCCGGCGTTGCCGCAGTTGATTTTGCACTGATTGTTATTGCCGCTGACGATGGTCCAATGCCACAAACCACAGAACACCTGGCGATACTGAACTTGCTCGGCGTGACTCGCGGTGTAATTGCGCTCACCAAAATTGATCGGGTCGATGAATCCCGCCTTGCCATAGCACGCGCCGAAATCAACCAGTTGGTCAGTGGCTCACCATTCGAAGCACTGTCCATCATTCCAGTGTCCAGCGAAACCGGTGAAGGTGTTGATGAACTCGCCCTGTTACTATCCAACGAGGCAAAGCAAACGTCCCGCGAGCAGGACAGCGCCGGATTTCGCCTCGCGATTGACCGCTGTTTCACCATGAAGGGCGCTGGCCTGATTGTCACCGGCTCTGCATTCAGCGGCAGTCTGCAGGAAGGACAGGAAGTTTTTGTTTTGCCATCGGGCACGCCAGCCCGGGTTCGCGGTATCCGTCGCCAGAACGAGCCCGCAACGACCGGTCACGCAGGTGACCGGCTGGCGATTAACCTTGCTGGCGCAGGTATCGCGAAATCCGGCATACACCGGGGCGACTGGCTGGCAACTCGCACTGCCGCGCCCAGCCCACGCGCCGACGTCATGATCAGTGTCCTGCCAACCGAAACCAGCGCGCTGCGCCATTGGACACCCATTCATCTGCATTCTGCAGCCAGTCATGTTACGGGTAGAGTGGCAATTCTTAGCAGCAATCTCATCGAACCTGGTCAAAGTGGCCTTGCCCAACTCGTCCTGGCACAGCCTGTTAACCTCTGGGCAGGTGACCGCATTGTGCTGCGGGATCAAGGCGCATCGCGCACCATCGCCGGCGGATCTGTCATTGACCCGCATTCGCCAAAACGTGGCCGGGCGCGACCGGAGCGCATCGAACAGCTTCAAGCCCTGCTTGAAAAAGATCCAGTCAGGCGACTCACTCGTGTGCTACAAGCCTCACCTGCCGCCCTGGACCTGACCCGCTATGCCAGCGCACAGAACATTACGTTGTCACAGGCCACTGGGC
>CAYGNA010000515.1:0-3073 GCA_964351065.1 uncultured Pseudomonadales bacterium | reverse complement strand
ACCACCATGACCATGGAAACCGATCCCTACGGCAATTTCCTGACGCAAGGGTACGAATTCATGAGCGCACGGGACTGGGCGCGCCTCGGGAACCTGTATCTGCAGGACGGCATCTGGAACGGCGAGCGCCTCTTGCCCGAGGGCTGGTGCCAGTTTGTTTCTGCACTCGCGCCCGCCTGGGTTGCCGACGGCAGGCCCATCTATGGTGGTTTCTTCTGGGTCAACGGCGACGGCGCAATCCCGATTCCAAAAGATGCCTACTACATGGCGGGCGCAGGGTTACAGCGCACTTTTGTTATCCCCTCACACGAGTTGTGCGTGGTGCGCCTGGGGCATTACAGCGGCATGGAGGCTGGTACTCCTGCACTGAACCGGGCACTGAAGAAACTGGTTGAGTGTGTAAGTTCCTAACTGGTTTAGCTTCCAGCCTGACCATATTGTTATTACAGCGCACCAGTGGCACAGTCGATGATCGCACTAAAAAAAGAGAGAAAACCATGCATCTTTTCACCACAAGCGGATCCCCCAACGGCCAGCGAGTAGGCGTCTTTATGAAAGAAAAAGGCGTTGAGATCGATATCATCGAAATTGACCTGAAGGGCGGCGAGAACATCAGCGATGAATTCAAGGCCCGCAACCCGTTTGGACGAGTACCCGTGCTGGAACTGGATGATGGGAGCTTTCTGGCGGAGAGCAACGCTATCTGCCTTTTCCTGGAGCGCCTGTATCCGGAACCCAACTTGTTTGGCGAAACGCCGCTGGAACAGGCCCAGGTTGAAATGTGGGGCCGGCGGGTTGAATTGAACTTCCTGCAGCCTGTGGCTCAGGCCTTCCGCAATCTGACCGGCTTTTTTAAGGACCGGGAAAAGTGTTCGAAGGAGTGGGGTGAGATCGCCGCTGAAACCGCGCGCACCAACGCCGCCCTGTTTAACCAGCACCTGGCTCATCACCAGTACCTGCTCGGCAACAGATACACCGTGGCGGATATGACCTTCGCTATTGCACTCGGCTTTGCGAAGAATACGCGGCAGGACTTCTTTGACATGGAGCACCTGAAGCGATTCCATGAAGAAGTCACGGCACGAGACGCGTTCAAGTCATAACGACTCGCTCAAGAATGCACGCCACCTCCGATGCGCGATCCTGATTCGAGCAACGTTAACTGCCCGTCGGTGAGCGAATAGATCATGCCGTGAATCTCGACCGCGCGATCCTTGGCCCAGGCATTGCGGACAATTGGCGTATCCGCAATGCTGGCAACGCTCTCCAGCACATTGAGTTCGACGAGCCGGTTACGTCGCGTTTCCCCGTCGAGGTTATCCAACTCCCCGGCATGCAGGCGATTCAGGCGCCGCACCGGCTCAATCCAGTGGTCAACCAGTCCGTAGGATTCTTCCTCGCAGGCAGCGTGAATACCGCCACAACCGTAGTGCCCACAGACAATGATTTTGCAGATTTCCAGTTGCTCAATCGCAAACTGCAGCGCGCTCAGCATGTTGAGGTCAGTCGAATGTACGATATTGGCAACGTTGCGATGCACGAAGACTTCGCCCGGCTCGAGGCCGGTTATCACATTGGCGGGCACGCGTGCATCAGAGCAGCCAATCCAGAAATAGTCTGGCTTTTGCAGCTTCGCAAGTTTCGGGAAGTAGTCAGGCGTCCTCGAGCGAATGCTCGCGGACCACTCACGATTTCTGCGGATCAGTTCTTCGGGCATCAGGCACGACCAGTGGGTTGAATGGGTTTGATTCTACCAACACCTCGAGCAGGTTCGCACCCGCTGCCAGCGTTGCGACATCTTGTGACAGGATCGCCTACAGCATGGACTTTGGGTCGGCCCCTAGCAGCACCCGTCCACAGACTTCAAACATGGGTTCGGCAACCATCGCGTGCTGGGTTGTCACGTGCACATCTCGAAAACAGCGTTGCAGTGGACTCTCGGCATAAATTGAGGATCCACCGCCAGCCCGGTAAAGGCCATCAACTGCCTCTACTGCCCGATGGGTCGCATTGGCTGCGGCAAGCCGCAGCTCCGCCTTGATCTCGACACCCAGGCGCTCGCCCGCCTGTGCCAGCGCCCAGGCTGTATCAATTGTGCTGCTGATATAAGCATCCGCCGCTGCAAGGTTGGCCTTCGACTTTGCAACTGTGGCCTGAACAAGCGCGCGATCACCCAGCGGGCGGCTTGATCCCGTGGGTTTCTTCTCGGTCGCCAGTTCCACGAATGCATCAAGTGCACGGTAGCCAATGCCAACGCTAACACTCGCGACCCCGATTGCCAGCAAGCCCAGCATCGGAAACTGGTAGAGCGGCCGCTCGATCCGGGTCCTGCCGCCGAGTTGTACTGATCGGCCCTCTGGCACAAATACATCTTTTACGTTCATGTGGTGTGAACCTGTTCCACTGAGCCCACTCACATACCAGGTGTCTTCTACAGTAACGTCTGCCCGGGGAAAGATCATGAGATGCACTTCAGGACCACGCGCACCCACCTCCTGACTGCCATCGGCATAGATGAAACAGCCACCACAGATCCAGTTGGCATTCGGACTGCCACTTGCAAACGGCCAGCGCCCGGTTACACGATAGCCGCCTGGAACACGCTCAGCTCGGCCAAGTGGTGCAGTGACGCCCACGGCGAGGCTATGGGGGTCCCCGAAGACTTCAGCGGCAAACGCTTCTGAAAGCGACGCGGACAAGAGACCTGTTGTAGCACCTATCATGACGTTCCAGCCCGCCGAGCCATCTCCACAAGCAATGTTGCGGATAACGTCACGGAACTCACCGGGATGCACTTCAAGTCCACCCTGCACGCCCGGCACCAGCATCCGGTAGAAACCATCTGCCGCAAACCCTGCCGAGATGTCCGCTGACAAACAACGCGCCTGTTCGAATTCGTCAGCGCGCTCCCGCAGCGTCTGCTGCCACTGTACGGCCTGAGACGCCAGTTCGCCCATGTTCTTCTCCTGACAACAATGTCTTTTGTAGATTTCGCAGATGTGGATTGAATCAATTGTAAAACCAAAGAGTCGCGCCTCAAGGCAGAAGCCAGAACAATCACTCACCCTCGCAA
>CAYGNA010000514.1:0-3076 GCA_964351065.1 uncultured Pseudomonadales bacterium | reverse complement strand
AACAAGGTACGGACACAGGATGGCTCGAACCGGATCGATCCAGCACATCGACTACACATCGTTGACAGTTGCGATCAACCTGAGTCTGGATTGGAGCGCTCATTCGCCACGTTTCGATCGCTAAACTCAATTCTGAAGCAACTGGAAAGGAAACTCGGGGAATACCCAAGGATGCCGATATTTTTCAGAACAAGAAAAAGGGGTCTTTATTCTTACTAGCCGAACGCGTTACTTCGGCATTGCCTCGGCCATAATATCCAGCGCCTGCTGACGAATACCCTGTGCTGCGACCGGCACAGTATTCAGGCGCATCATATCGAGTTGCTGAGATGAGAACTTCGGCCAGGCCGGCAAGCCCTCCCCGTTCGGATTACCGCTGCGCGCAAAATTGGTCCAGTACTGCACCATCAAATCAGACAGCGCATGATCTTCTTGCGTCCAGCCAACACCAACTCGACTGGTGTTACCAAACACAAACGCGAGATCACCCGAGTGATAGGCCCCGGCACTTCTTGGACCATCCGGCAATTCAAGGACAGGGTCTTCAGGCATGTAAATATGAAATGCGGGCGGCACATGGTCCATAAAGTATAGGTAAGTGGGGTTGCCAGCATCAGCGCTGTACTCCGCCCAGCGCCGCATACCAAAAGCCATAAACAGATCTGTGGCGATGGCATGCTGGATTGCACCCGGGTTGGCATGCTCAGTGGCGTAGACAGCTTTCAGGGCCGCACCGCGATCACCCACCGAGCGCATGAGGAAAGTATCGAGTTCCGCTTCGGTCAGCGCGTCGTTCCTGGGAAACAGCATAACGCCTTCATCGCTGAGCGAGCCTACCATGAGCGGCACCTGTGCCTGGGCGTTTTTCCTGAACGTATCAACCTGCGGCTCGGTTAACACCCAGCCGTCAATCACAATGCGACTTGCCGCCGCCCAACCACTCTCATCTGCTGCGGCAAGCACTTTTGCCGGACCCATCTGGCGCAGCGCCTCTAAATCCTTCGCCCCCAGGGTTTCAGCAAGTCGTGCACCTCTTTCCCGACCGTTAGCATCGCGGGCCGGCGCAGCACCCACACAGGATGCCGACTGGCCAATGGCTTTGTGGAATAACCCACTCGCCAGGGGGGACGCCATCAGGGAGCAGACACTCTGCGAGCCAGCCGACTGACCAAACACAGTGACATTGTTGGGGTCACCGCCAAAGGCACTGATATTTTTCTTCACCCACTGCAGGGCTGCAATCTTGTCCAGTAAGCCGTAGTTACCTGCACTATTATGTTCGGACTCGTCAGCCAGCCACTCATGGGCCAGAAATCCAAACGCACCCAAACGATAGTTGATGGTCACCAGCACAACCCCCTGCCCGGCCAGCGCAGTGCCGTCGAAAATTGCAGCGTGCCCCTGGCCACTGGTATGCGCTCCACCATGGAACCAGACCATCACGGGTAGATCTTCTGCTGTCTCAGGGGCCCATACATTGAGGTAAAGACAATCTTCGCTGACGGGAAAATCACCCCGCTTCCAGACGAAACCACTGCTGTTGGTCGGCTGAATACAGGACGCCGAAAAGCTGGTTGCATCACGCACGCCCGACCAGGGCGCCAATGACTGGGGTGGCTGCCAGCGCAGTTGCCCCACCGGCGGCATTGCATAAGGTATGCCTTGCCACACACGGACGCTGGCGTCGTATTCGGACACACCGCCACGCAGCAAACCTGATTCGACGCTTATAGTATCCATCCTGATTTCTCCTGTGTTTTTTGTTTCCACACTGTCCAAACTAACTGAACTGCCGGTTGGGCGATTGCCTGAAACTGATTGGCACGCTGTGACCAGGAAAAGCATTGAGACAACCAACACCGGTAATGCGCTCATCTTCACCAACACTTCAAACCTCCTGCTCCCGTAATAAGGGCAGCTACAACTCGATGTTCGCCAGTCGTTTTGCCGCATCGCAAAATGCCTGGCACGCCTCTGTCATATCGCGGCGGCGCGCCTCACCCTGGCTTTCAGAAAAACAGAACGACAGCCGGAGTTCATCAAGGCCTGCACGTGAATTGCGGCGACGTGCGTCATCCGGGTAAAACGCGTACATCGGGATCACCACGATGCCGAAGTCGGCAACAAGCGCACTGATAAAGGCATCATCGGTTGTCACATTGCCGCCTTTAAACCTGAACACCGTAAAGAAGCCTGCCTCGGGGATTGTCCAGCTGAACACGTCTGGATAGGCACCCAGTTCACGCTCAAAGGTGTCGAGCATAATGGCGCGATTCTCCCTGTAGACTTCAAGCTTGCCTTCAGCAACCGGCCAGAGCGAGGCGCGCAGCTGCATTTGCTCGTCGTGCAGCAGCGCTTCCATGCCGTAGAGTGCTTCCGGATTCTGGAACAGGATGTCAGCGCTGGCCTCGGTTAGTATCAGCTCCTTGAGCGGCACCACCTGGTCACCGGCAATCTGCAACTGCGCTTCGGAATAAAAGAAGCCAACCCTCGGTCCAGGAAACCCAATTTTTGAGCCGGTAAAAAGATGTACGGTGTGCGCGGGATCCATTGCAATCAACGGCTGCGCCCTCTCCTCTTCGTTAGCATAGTTGATGTAAAGATAAGGCGCATCCTCGACAACCAGCATGCCATATTCCTGCATCACTGCCAGGATCTCTTCGCGCCGGGTCTGGCTGAAGGAAAAACCGGCGGGGTTATGGCCATCTGGCACGGTGTAGTAAAAAGGTACAAACCTGCCGTCAGCACGCGCCTGCTCGATCCGCTCTCGCAGCACCGAAATGACCGGCCCCTCATCATCCATTTCCACACTGTAGATTGCAGCCTGTCGGGCAAGTTTTGCCCGGGCAAGGAAGCCCGCGTAAGTGGGCGCATCGGTAATGTATGCCAGTGGCTCGCCAGCGCGTTCGAACAGTGAGCACAACAAACTGATCCCTCCGGTTGCGCCAACCGTTGGAATCAGCAGTTCGGGCTTCATCTCCATGCCCCAGTCAGCGCTGTACACCGCTGCAAAACTGGTTCGTACGCTCTGCGGACCAAGTGTGTCGGTATAAGAAAATGACTCACGCAAATACTC
>CAYGNA010000513.1:2050-3082 GCA_964351065.1 uncultured Pseudomonadales bacterium | reverse complement strand
TACCCACGCCTTCAGGTTGACCAGCTAGCATTGGCGTTTTTTTCACTCGCGAGCGGATCCACTCGTAATTTTAACCATACCAACCCGCGTCCCTTTCATCTCGGCAACTTCAAGCGTAGTGCCTTGAATTTCAACCCGGTCACCTTTTTTAGGCAACCGCCCCATTTGTTTCATTAGTAATCCTGAGACGGTATTGACACCCTCCGCCACGGTAAAATCGATACCTGTCTCACTCAGGACGTCATGCAGTGGGAGTATCCCCTCCACCATCCAGCTGTTGTCCACCTGGCGAACCTGTGGCATCTCGGCATCAAACTCGTCTTCGATCTCACCAACAATTTCTTCCAGCAGATCTTCGAATGTAGCCATTCCCGAAAACTCACCATATTCGTCCACAACAATTGCCGTATGGAGCCGTTCGCGACGCATTCGGTCAAGCAATCGATCAACCCGCATATACTCGGTAACGAACATGGCATCGCGCCGAAAGGTTTCGAGCCGTGTCCAGGGCTCGACGCCACCCTGCAGAAAGTCATTGTAAAGATCCTTGACAACGATGATACCAAGCACCTCGTTGTCATGACTGTTGATGAGCGGATAGCGAGAGTGTTTAGTGCCCGCAAGCAGCGTCTCATTCACATCCGCCGCCTGCGTCACATCGAGCGTTGCAAGTTTCGACCTTGGGGTCATGACCTCTGCAACAGTCCTGATATCGAACTCAAACATCCGGTCCAACATCGCGGCTTTCTGCGACTTTACCAATCCGTGCTGACGTGAATCGGCAATCAGGCTGCGCAACTCATCTGCCGTATGCACTTCATCGTGGCCTGCATCTTTAACTCCCATGAGCGCCAGCAGGTTACGGCTGGCCCAGTTCAGCGAAACGGTCAGCGGCCAGGCGACCCAGAAAAATGCCAAGAGAGGCCAGACAACAACCCGGGAAGTTGTCTCAGCTTCACGGATAGCCAGGGTTTTTGGCACCTGTTCGCCAATCACGATATGCAGGGAGGAGAAAATGAGGAAACCCAAAAT
>CAYGNA010000513.1:0-2040 GCA_964351065.1 uncultured Pseudomonadales bacterium | reverse complement strand
AGGTGTAACATTTCATCGGACATGCCCATTGCCAAAAACAGCGGCTTCAGCAGCGCAGCGACAAAAGGCTCGCCAATCCAGCCAAGCCCGAGCGAGGCCATGGTGATACCCAGTTGGCATGCCGCGAGGTAAACTTCCAGCTTGCCAAGCACCCGCAATGCGTGCACTGCGGCCTTAGATCCTTCTAGGGCCCGCTGCTGCAATCGCACTGGCCTGACTTTTACCAGCGCAAATTCAGCCGCAACAAAAAAGCCGTTCGCGGCAAGCAACAGCACGACAAACGAGAGTGTCAGCAGCATCTCAGACATAGGTAGTTATTCCGCGAGGTTAATTAGGTGGGCGTTTAGGTGGGCGTTAATCCCGGGCAGAGGCATCTCTAACCTCATCCCACAAGGGCGTGCGCAGATGGATGTCGCGCTGGGGATAAGGGATTTCGATATTGTTGGCAGCAAATTTGTGCCAGACGCGCGTTAGCACATCGCTCGCCACATTGGCCCGACCATTCATTGGATCGTTGATCCAATAGCGAATCTCCAGGTCGACCGAGTTGTCACCGAAGTTGCGCATTAACACATTGGGTTTTGGATCATCCAGCACGCGCGGGGTTTCCTTTGCGGCCTCAAACATCAGAGTCCGCGCCAGATCGACATCACTCTTGTAGTGCACGCCAACACCCAGGCGAAGGCGCAGCAGGTTATTACTGTGAGACCAGTTTTCGACGCGATTGATAATCAGTTCTTCATTGGGAATCAGGTGCTCAACCCCGTCCCGTGTCATCACAGAGACATACCGGGCACCCAGAGAATCAACCCGACCGTAATAGTCGGCTACAGCAATGACATCCCCCGGCTTGATTGAGTCATCCAATAGCAGAATGACCCCGCTTACCAGGTTGGAAACAATCTTCTGCAGGCCAAAGCCAATGCCAACGCCAATGGCACCACCCACCACAGCAAACGCTGTCAGATCGATCCCCGTTGCGCTGACGGCCAATAACATGGCGACAGCGAGCAACGACACCTTGAAGATTTTGGCAAACAGGACCTGCACAGACGGAGTGAGGTCCGCCGTGTTTTTTATCCTGCTTTCAAAAAACTCTGACAGGATATTGGACGCCCAAAGCAGAACACCCAGCAGCACCACGCCTTTGGAGAGTGTGAGTAGCGTGATACGGGCTGTACCCAGGGTAAAGCCAACACCGTCCAGTACGGTAATTGTGTCGTCAAGTAACCCGACAATATTAAGCGCTGCCATAGTCCAGGCAATAATCGCGACCGTGTTGGCAACCACGCGATTTTTGAGAAACGCGGAAACTACGCGAATCACCACCCAGGCAGTCAACAAGCTTGCTGTGATGACCATCAGCACCACCGGTGAGTCCGTCAGGCGAGCACCAAAATTGGCGACCCACTGCAGTACCAGCCAGGACAGTGGAAACGACAGCGCCGCAAAGATATCTGAAAAGCGGACAAGCAGGGGATATTCGGTGTACCGTTCTGCAAGTTGGCCCAGTGATTTCCGCGGCAGGCGAGAAAGTGGCCACGCAACCATAGCCAGCGATGCAACAATCACCAGTTCAATCAGGGTACCTACACCGAGGAAGTCCCTGGCAAAGTGCTCCATGGCAGTCGACCAGGCCTCCAGGGTCGCTTCGCTTATAACAGATTCCAATGTGGTCATCGTAATAATGGAAAACCACAGCATAACCGATTACCAACTTCTTCATCACTGTAATAAGGTCGCTCAGACCCGATCTGGCACCCGGCTCACGCATTGACAACGCAGCCCTTTACTCTGGCGGCAGAAGTTGGCACTTTAATGCAACCTTGAAGTTGGAAAGTAAAAACTGATGACAGATATCAAAGAAATCGAGATCTTTGCTCGCATCGACCCCAGTCGCCTGGCGACGATTCGCGGGCTATTCTCATCACGTCAGTTTAACCAGGGCACGGCCATCATCCAGTATGGTGAGGCTGTGGATGGGCTCTATGTGGTAGAACAGGGTGACGTTGGCGTGTGCATTGGGGGTGTTGCGGGTGG
>CAYGNA010000512.1:0-3085 GCA_964351065.1 uncultured Pseudomonadales bacterium | reverse complement strand
ATCGAAATGCCTGCACCGGTAGAGGAAACTGTTGAAGTGCCGGTTGAAGTGCCGGTTGAAGTGCCGATTGAACTGCCGATTGAAGTGCCTGCCGAAACACCGGCTGTCGCGTCCGGGGCGACGGGGCTTGACGATGATTCAGCCGCTATCGTGACCGATGTCGACCCGGCAGATGGTGCAGGCGATGAAGTAGCAGATGGATTTATAGATGGATTTGTAACCGGATTTGTAGCCGGATTTGTAGATAGCACGGCAGTCTCTGCTTCTGACGATGTCCGCGGTGCTGGTGTCGAAGTCGGTTGCATCGCCTGGTTTAATGTTGATGCCGTTGCAGGCGCTGGCGCAAGAGAAGGTGCGACGGCGGGGGCAACAGAGGGGGCAACAGTAGGCGCACTCGTTGCGTCCATTGGGGCCACTTCCTGTAGCAGGTCTTCAACCAGGAAAGAGAGCTGCTGGGATGCTGTTTTGGGGGTGCTCGCCGTTGCGGCTTTTTCGGCAGCTGACTTGTCAGCGGCTACCTTTTCCTGCGCCGAGGCAATCCTGGCCGCCAGGACATCAGGCAACGGCAAAGGCTCTACCGCAACAACCTCTACGTTGGAGCCCACTGAAGTCAGTAACTGCCCCCAGACAAAGCCCAGCTCGACACCATCACGAGCGACCTTGTACCAGGTTCCCCCATCAGTTTGCGTTTCACCGACGGCCCAGACGAAAGCACCAGGCTCAAGTTGCCCAACCCGGTCGCCAGACGGAAATGGCGTTTCCCGGACATTCGCTGTTGCGTTGGTTTCCATATCCTGGTCAATAAAGCGGACTTTAAAGGTTTCTTTGGCCCTGGCCCGCTGGCGAGCCTGTTCCAGGCGCTTCTGCAGGTCTGCCTTGCGCGCCATCGCGAGTTGGGAAAAGTTGCCCTGCGGGTATTGGGACAGGTAAGCATCAAACTCACCCACGTTGTCGCTGTCCTTGATCGAGTTCCAGAACGCAATTTCCGCGGTTTGTTGTGGACGCGCCGGGCCATTTTCCGGCATTGCGGCCACCGTTCCGGGCAGTTCAAAGACAAAATCACCCCGGTCGAAATTCTTGTCCCGCAGCTTGCCGTACCGAGGCGTCTGCAATTCTTCGGTGAGATTGGTGACACGGTCGTTCAGGAACATACCCAGTTCACTGGCCGTCAGGTAACCATCCATATTGGCATCGGCACGCTCCTCACCATTCAGTGCTCGAATAAACAACTCACGAAAAGTGCCATCATCAGAAACCTTTTGCTCGGCATCGCCCGAGGTCAGGAACTGACGCACGGGCATGGTCGTGGCACGTGTGATCGCGGGCGGCGGTACTGCTCGCTGGGAGGCAAAAACTGTCCCGGCAAAACATGAATCAAACACCGCGTACGCATGCTTGGAATTGGCAAGCCGCATCAATCCACCAAAATCGCGGAGCTGGAACGATGTGTACTTGAACTCACCCGTTGCGGCGGGTCCATTTGGCAATGGCGCGTCAGCCGGAACCAGGTATCCCTCATCATCGAGCGTCATCCCGTGACCAGCAAACCAGATAAACAGCCTGGCATTGGGATTTTGGCCCTTGAACGAAAAGAAGCGCCGCAGCACATCCTTTAGTTCAGTTGAGTTGAGATTGATCTGCAGATCTACAGAAAAGCCTTTATCTTCAAGCTCTTTCGCAATCATTTGCGCATCTTTAACCGCATTGCTCAGCTTGGGCCACCCGTTGGTGTAGTTATCAATACCGATGACCAGTGCATGGCTCTCGGTATAAAGCTCAACCGTTTCGACAATTGGTGCATCTATCTTTTCTTCTGCCCGCAAGCTGACTGTCACGCCACGCATGGCAGCGAAACCTGGCATGGACGCAATGACCATCAGGGCAACAAAAACCGGCAGAAACAAGCGGGATAAGTTCATCCGTGTATCATGCTGAAATTGAAACGCTTTTTCCAGCGTCTGGGCTTTGACAAATATTGTAGAATTCACCGGGATCACAAAATCAGATGCGGGCTATCGGAATGAAATTGTACGTCTTCTTTATAGTGCTGTTCGCAGGCTTTTCCACTCACGCGGATGAAGTTATCAAGGAAACAGCAGCGGGCGGAGTCAACTGGAGTCAAGGCGTGGTGTTTGCGCACGGCTATGGGACCGCGCG
Source organism: uncultured Pseudomonadales bacterium (assembly GCA_964351065.1). Taxonomy (GTDB): domain Bacteria; phylum Pseudomonadota; class Gammaproteobacteria; order Pseudomonadales; family Azotimanducaceae; genus JANQJA01. The sequence continues at coordinate 928 of CAYGNA010000512.1, read as the reverse complement.
CGACAACCTCCAGGAGGGCCAAAAACGCATTATGGCCAGGCGTGCAGCGATTGTTGACGGTCAGCGGAACCTGCTGGAGATAACCAAAGGGGTACGAATCACCTCAGAACTCGACGCGGCCAGCGCAATGAAGAACCCTGCAATTTCAACACGTGTTGAGGGCATCATTCGCGGCGCTGTCCCAATTCAGGAGCACTATCAGAACAACGTCTACACCGTCACCATGGCGATGCCCATGGCCGGCGAATTTCTGAAAGCAACCTACCCGGTCGTCCAGACAGCCTATTTCAACCCATCCAGGGGTTTGTCGAAGGTGCAGCAAATCCTGGGCAGGACAGGAGATCAGGTCCTCGACTTCCTGATACCCGCGGCACTCGCTGAGGCGAATTTCACTATTCAGGACGATGAGGAAGCAAAAGCGTACCGCAGGCTGATTGACTGGCTACGCCAGGAAAATGTGCCTGATGTCGACAGGGCTCTGCAACGCGCCCTTTCAGACTACGAAACAAACAGCCACTTTTCCGGACTGCTGATTGATGCGAGTGCCGTACCCAGCTTTCAACTGGCCACAGTACCGCGAATCCGGGATGAGGAAGGCAATATCCTGTACCCGAGTGATGCAACCAACTATAGCGATATTGTCAATAAACGCGGTGTGACCTACGATTTTGATTTGGAGGATGCGGTACGCAACCAGCGCGTCGCAACCACACCGTTCACCATCAAGGCAGTATCAACTTACAAGAGCCTGCCTTCTGATCTGGTGATACGTAAAGCAGACGCAGCCAGGGTACTGCAAAGCCCGAGCACACTGGATGCGATGAATCAGGCGGGTGTCCTGATTGTTGTAGCCATCTGATCGATTGGAGAACTGATATGCGCGCTTTTGCTGGAATTGTCCTGTTGTCTCTTGCCAGCGCCCTCTTCG
>CAYGNA010000511.1:0-3085 GCA_964351065.1 uncultured Pseudomonadales bacterium | reverse complement strand
CCTGCAGGCCGGGCAATTGAAGCTGGTCTGTGATGAGCCTTTTGGTCGCTGGCGGATTCTCTACGATGGGCCCGCCCAGGATATTGCCGATGCAGCCATCCTGCTTGAACGCAGCAAGACACGACCCGATGGATGGTACCAACCGGTGCGACTAAAGATGGAAGTCAAGTTTGATGCGCTCTACCCGCCCCACTACGCTGCCGCCGGAGACAAAGGTCACTTTGAGCAAACCGGCAAGGTCAGTGGTGAAATTCTGGTCGACAACGAGCGTTTCCAGGTGGGTGGTTTTGGGGTGCGTGACAAATCCTGGGGACCAAGGGACTGGGGCGCCGGCGGCGCCAGCGCAAAAGGAGAACCAAAGGTAGCTCTCCCCGCGGGTCCCGCCCCTTTTGTTAACTGGTTCTCAATGAACTTTGGTCCCGACCTCGCCATGGGTGGCTCCTGCTTCCGCGCTTCCGATAGCGTCATGCGCGGCAGCGGTTGGCTGCAACGAGAGGGGACAAACCACGAGCTGACAAATGTTGTCATCACCAGTCGCTACCAGCCTGACAGTATCCTTCACTCAGAAATCACCCTGACAGCCAACTGTGACGGGCGTGACGTCAAGGTTGAAGGTCGGGTGATGACGGTGTGCCCGACCAAGATACCCATGCCCGGTGGCGCGACCTTTGTGAATGAGGGACTGGCTGAGTTCGAACATGAAGGCAAGCAGGGCTACGGCATCAGCGAGCACTGGCACATGGTGCAGAAGGAGTAGGTTAGTCACTTTTCTCCGCGCCATGCACGCTTTACGGCACAACACAAAAAGGCAAGTTCAGGTGGCTGGCTCTGGCAAGGCTTCGGATTGAATCTGATCTGCCATCACCCTGTAACAATCACATGACGCGAGCGCGAGCGCTGGTCGGTTGATGATGATCACCCTGCCTCGGGTATAGCTTATACAACCTTGCTCCTGCAACAGATTTGCCGCGATGCTGACTGCGCTACGTTGAACGCCAAGCATATCTGACAGCACCTGGTGCGTAAGATCAAAGTAATCCGCATTAGCCCGGTCATGTGTCACCAGCAACCACCTTGCGAGCCGTGGCCCAACAGCATGAAAGCGGGAACACACGGCAGTGCTGGTGATCGAAGCCAACAGGACGTACAGGTATTCACCGACCGCGGTCCGAAATGCCTCGCTGTTCTGTAGTTCTAGTTGAAAGTCCGCTACGCTTAGTTGCAGCGCAGTACCAGCCCCTCGAACCATGGCCCGCAAAGGCGCCTGGCTAACGCCCGTCAGCAGGCTCGCACCCAGCATACCCTCTCGGCCAGTAAGCACCATTTCCATTCGGGGGCGATCTTCCACTGAGGCTACTCTGGAGATAAAGCCGCTGCGTGGGAAGTAGACAAACCTGATTTCCACACCTCTGTCGTATAACAGATCGTCAACCTTGAGATCGACGAGAGCGCCTGACGAGTTGATCCGCTCGCGGACTCGGGGGGGCAGTGCATCCAAGATCATGTTAGTCACATTAAGCGCCATTAGCTGGTCAACGCCAGGGTAAGCATTGAAAAATGCAATATTGCGTCGTTCTTGACCAAAGGTCTGTGCGCTAGTGCACCTGCAACACGATCAGTCCAGATTGCACTCCTCCACTGGCTACTTCTGTGCGCTACCAAACAGAGCAGCCAAAAACTTTGATCGCGTTTGTGCGCGATCGGCAGGAAACATCCAGGGCCTGGCATGGCAAACGATAAAAAAAGACAAACTGGCAGAAGTTTTCAGAAGGAAAAACGTGCAGAAGCTGCGCAGATGGCTTTCGCAGCTAAAGGTGAGTTTTTGGTAGGGAGTGAAGCAACCGATCAGTTTCCTTTCGTACCACCGCATAACACTCACAGCACATCGCTTCCAGCTTGGTTCGATCCAGAACTCTGATCCTCCCGCGGTGATACTCAATGACACCCGCCTCCTGAAGCTTTCCTGCAGCTTCCGTGACCCCCTCACGGCGCACCCCAAGCATGTTTGCTATAAGCTCCTGCGTCATGGTGAGCTCATTTGTCGGTAGTCGGTCAAGTGAGAGCAGCAGCCAACGACACAGTTGCTGGTCAATCGAGTGATGTCGGTTACAGACAGCCGTCTGCGCCATTTGGGTAATCAGTGCCTGTGTGTATCTGAGTAACAGGTGTTGCATCTCACAATGGAGATTGAACTCGTCTTTCAGCTTTGATCCCGGCAAGCGATAGGCTTCGCCAGCGCTTTGTACAACTGCCCGGCTTGGTGTGCTTTCGCCGCCCATAAAGAGTGAGATACCGACGATCCCCTCCTTGCCTATTATTGATATCTCAGCCGAGCGTCCATCTTCCATAACGTTGAGCAGGGAGACGATCGAATTGGTCGGAAAATAGGCATACCGTGCGGTATCACCTGACTCGTAGAGAACCTGCCCCAGAGAGAACACTACCTTCTTTAGGTTAGGAAACACGCGATTCTTGACGGCTGCAGGCAGCGCCGCCAGTAAATAATTTTCTTCGGGTGCAGCCTGGTCGCGCGAGGATTCTTCAGTCATCGTCGTTCCGGTCGTGGTTCAGCTCAAGGCAGGGGACACACCAGCTGATCATAACAATAAAAGCCGCTGGGGTGGGGTAACGCGCGGGCGCAAGTCCGGCCCACGTATGTCGATCAGAATGGGATCATGAGTGACAAATCCTTGAAAAGGGTAAGACTTGACCCTGGTCCCAATGCTCTCAGCGAAACGTATAGGAAAAGGCCAGTGAGCCATACGACTGACCACGCACTTGCAACGTGAAGGACCTGCTTCTGAAAATGTGTGCGTATGAAATCTTGGTTCCTTTGTAGACAAAACTTAATCCCACCGCGACGTCACCGACGAGGGTTTCCTTCTGAACACTGTGACTATCTGTAAAAGTATTGCCGTCCAGAAAAATGTCGCGGCCCATGACTCGACCATCAAAGGAAACAAATACGTGTGCACCCCAGCTACCCTTCCCGGTCAACTGTGGTCCCAATTCGAGTTGGGCGTGCTGTTGTCACCACCTGGCCGATTCGCAGAGGTCCCAAAGTCATCTGGCACCGCCAAGCCAA
>CAYGNA010000510.1:0-3090 GCA_964351065.1 uncultured Pseudomonadales bacterium | reverse complement strand
AGTTTCAGGAACAACTGCTGCGCCCTGATCTCGCCGTTGTTCTCTACTACGCTATCTTCACCTGGGTCCAGCCGCAGATAGCCCAGTTCTAGAACCCCAGCCTCACCCACAGCCAGCCTGCTTGTATCAAGGTAGTCCGCATCTTCATCCTGTGCGCCGCCAGCCGGCGCAAAATCAACGAGAAAATAGCCCGAGGCAAGATTTATATTGTCAAGCTGCGCCGGAAAACCAAAACGCGTACGATTCTCCAGCGACGATCGAATATCACAAAGTTCGCCGTTAAAATAATATCCTTCGCAGAATATTTCGCGCGACCGCAGTGTCGCACTACTGAATGTCATCGCACCGTTTTCGCCCAACACCGCACGCTCGAACCACAGGGTATGCGAGTCATCTGAATCGACGTACATATCGTGCGACAGGCTGGGGGAAAAAAACTGCACCTGCTCAAAGCGAGCAAAATAGGATCTAAAAATATCCAGATCGTAGGCCTGCACCGCAAAGTCTTCCAACACCTGATTGGAGTCCATGGAGAAACTGGAATTGGTGCCGACGGTGATCGTCCCTGACGAGACGAACTTGCCAGTCCAGGGCTCAGCACGTGTGCCAATCTCCAGCAGACCACCGGCATCAAGATAGATTTCACCTTCATTTGTAAAATCACCAAACACCTGCAGTTGTCGATTACCGGTCACCGACAGGGTGGAGCGCTCTGCAACCACAAGTGCACCCACTTTGTTGACAGTCGGGCTGGCGGAGCTACCCAGTGTCAGAGATGTGTCACTTGTTGTCCTCACATCTGCTGCGGCAAAGGGTACCGTGCCGTTCTCCCATCCCGATGCTTCGTACCAGTAGTTGTTAGGAGAACCCCCAACCCACACACTTTCACTATCAATCAGTGCAATGGAGAGACCACAACTGTTCGTTGGGTCTTCGTTGTTACAGCCCGTGTTGAGTTCAAAAGTCTTGTTGAACAGGCCAATGCTCAGATTCTCAGACAGCAACTGGACATCCTCGTGAACCAGGGGACCAAAGTTACCCAGATCACCTGAGGCCTCCAGCGCGGTGACCTCAAGGCCAAAATTGCCAATGAGATCAGTATCGTTGGTCAGGTTGGCCAACAGTTCAAACGTGACATCAACAATGACATCAGTCCAGTTTTGTTCAAAGAAGAACTCAACCATCCAGTCATTGCTGAATCCCGTCAGCCTGTGCATCAGGGACGCCGCTGACTCAGTCCAACTGCCAGTACCCAATCCGGTCCTGATACGCGACTGCAGGGGAGTTCCAGACGGCGTGAGAAACGTCAGTATCGGCACAATATTCGGGTCAAGCGTCAACTTCTGCTGTGCCCCAAAGAGAGCCTTTACCTTAAGGTCAAAGGCCTCGACCTTTTGCTGCACAATACCCGGGATCTCAATGTCGTAGCCCAGCGATGGAAGCCCAAGGAGCGTGGTAATCACCTGGTCTATATCCAGCACACCTTCAATAAACAGGTCCGACAATTCGCCTTCTATTTTGCCGCCGGTTAGCTCACCCACAATATCAAGCTTCGGTGCGCGGGCATCAAAGGAGACCGCTAAAGCAATAGCGCCGGCAGTTTTGGCGGCTTTGGTTTTGCCCGTGTCTTTCCTGCCACTCTCTTCTTCTCTGCGCCTTTCCTCCTCCTGCTTGTCCTTGTCTTCTTTTGCTTCCCGGGCCGACCCGGCGTCTTTGTTGATTTCGAACTCATCCGACAGCAGTTGCTCTGCAATCAAAGCGCCAGGGCTCAGAATCGTCGTCACCAACGGTAGCACTTCAAGCTTGTAGTCACCTGCATCATTAAAACCAAACAGTCGCTGGGAATTCGCAATGGGAATATCGTCGGCCAGATTGAAATCGAGCAGAGTCAGGTTGGTCTCGTCACAAAAACCAAAACCACAGCCTTCCAGAAGCACATTGGCATAAAGATCCAACACCAGGTCTACGGCGAGGCGTAGCTCCGGAAACTCCGATACATAGAGACCATCGGTTAAAACCGGCGCCATCCGGATATCTACCCAACCGCCTGAACCGCTCGTCTTCGCCTGGTACCAGTCGAGTGCATCGACCTCAAGATTCACGTCGTACTCGACATCAGCGAGTATCGAGCCAGAGCTTGCCCGGGCATTCATCAATATGCCGGCCTCACCTCTTGTGGTGAGCGTTGCTGAACCGCTGGCAATGCCAATGTCAGCACCAATGGAACCTGTTTCGTTCCAATCAAAAACGTAATCCCCACCGGTGCACAGCGCAAAACCGCTGGTACCTGGGTCACTGCCAATGGCGTACCCCGGCACGCTCGAGTCACAGGCAGGCAACTGGTCAAGCGACAACGCACTCCCCGGACCGGACGAGCTCTGCAGGCTGGTCGTGGAAAAGCGAATTTTATTTGTCTTGACGACGTAATAGGACTCTTCAGCGCTCGCCGGGCCGCTTAGCGACAGCAGACTGGACACCGCCAACAGGTGCAACCATCTCAATGCCCCGAATCTCTTGCTGTTAACCTTGTTGTTAACCTTGTTATTGCCCATCTATCGCATCGCCAGGTTTTTTGTTATTGGAAGTCTCGGCCGGGTTACCGCCAGCTTTGGTGTCAACATGATTATCCGCAGTGTCGCCAAATGGATTGCCCGCAGCATTAGCTGGGACCTGCTGGCCCTGTGCCCGCATCCGCGCAAGCACCTCATCAGTGAGATCAAGCCCGGGCTCAACCCACATCACAACCTCATTGAGCGCAATAACAGCCCCACCACCGCGAACCCGCGCGGCTTCTCGTGCAAAGACAGTCACCTCTGATTGGAACCGCTGCATCAGTTCCTGGCGACGACCCTCCGCAAGCCCCTCTGCATCATCCCGCAGCTTTTGCAGTTGCTGTTGCGCCTGCAGTGCCATACGGGCAAGGTTACGCTGCTCTTCGTCACTGCCCGAAGCACCAATACGCGTTCGCTCCTCAGTCAGCATCGTTTCAAGTTCGGCAGCGCGTGATTTGATCTGATTGGTCAAATGAGTGAGTGACTTGTCAAGCTGCGCCTGCATAACCTCGTCACTGCCGGTGGCGCGCGCAACCGC
>CAYGNA010000509.1:0-3096 GCA_964351065.1 uncultured Pseudomonadales bacterium | reverse complement strand
CGGTCGGTCGCCGGTTGTGCCGCACCAACCAGCTCACGCGGCGCGGCCGCAACGCCGCGCTCCAGGAGCCCGGCGTTGCGCCTTTGGGGTACATCATTGCTGTCACGCCCGCGAGTATTGTCATCAACGCGGCAGATGTAGTGATCGAAGTGCCCGGCCGCCAGGTGTGCAATATCCCTGATGTCTTCATCGCGTCTGTCACCCGGGGCAGCCAGCACAACGCGCTTTTTTCCCTTTACGTCGAACTGGTCAACCAGGTTACACATTGCCTTTACCGCGGCTGGGTTATGGGCGTAGTCGAGAATGACCTTAAAGGGATGTTCGTCATAAATATTCATGCGCCCTGGGGCCTGGAAGAAAGTCGAGTCGAAGGTGCGCAGGCCGGTACGGATCTGGTCCAGGCTGATATCCATATTGTAGGCGAGCGCGGCGGCAAACATGGCGTTCTGCACGTTGTGCAGCGCGCGGCCCTCAACCGTTGCTGGAATGAGATGGGTCCACAGCAGGGGAGAATGCACCTCATGGTCGTAGATGGTGATCATGTGGCCGTTCATACCCTGCTCAAGCACAAAAGCCTGACCGCCGGCCTTGATGTGCTGCTTCACCAGGGGATGGGCCGGGTTCATTGTGACGTAACAGACTTTGGTGGCGTTGGTGTAATCCGCCATTTGCAGGCAGTTTGCATCGTCAGCGTTCAGCACCGCGGCATCCTGTGCTACCTCGATTGGCACACGCTTGATTTCTGCCAGCTGTTCCAGCGTATCAATGCCGCCCAGTCCCAGGTGATCTGCTGATACATTGAGGCAGGCGGAGACATTGCTGCGCCGGAAGCCGAGTCCACCCCGCAACATGCCGCCGCGCGCAACCTCGAGCACAGCGGCGTCGACCGTGGGGTCGCGCAGCACCATCTGGGTGGATACCGGTCCCGTCATATCGCCGGGCACACTGATCTGCCCGTTGATGTAGACGCCGTCTGTGGAGGTGAGGCCCACGGTGTAGCCACTGAGTTGCAGGATGTGGGCGAGCATACGTGAAGTGGTTGTCTTGCCGTTGGTGCCGGTAATGGCCGCAATGGGAATTCGTCGCGGCGTACCCGGCGGAAACAGCATATCGATGACTGGCCCGGCAACATCGCGCGGTGTTCCTTCGCTGGGTGCAACGTGCATACGGAAGCCCGGACCAGCGTTGACCTCGCAGATACCGCCGCCAATTTCACGATAAGAACCTGAGATATCTTGGGTGAGGAAATCGACACCACCAACATCAAGGCCAATTGCCTTGATAGTACGTTCCGCCATTTCGCGGTTGTCAGGGTGAATGATGTCTGTCACATCGATGGAAGTACCACCGGTTGACAGGTTTGCGGTTGATCGCAGGACCACAACCTCATCTTTTGTGGGCACGCTGTTGCGGTCATAACCGAGCTTTGCCATCTGCACATCAGCCTGGTGATCCAGTTCAATACGCGTGAGTACTTTCTCGTGACCGACGCCGCGCCTCGGATCCTTGTTCACCTCTGCCACCAGTTGTTCGATGGTGTGAACGCCATCGCCCACCACGTGCCCGGGCATCCGCTTGGCTGCTGCAATCAGTTTGCCGTTAACGACCAGCAGGCGGTGATCAAAACCCTGGATAAACGATTCCACGACTACATTGCGGCCATGCTCGACGGCCTTTTCGAAGGCCACCTCAATCTCTTCCGGTGTTGTCAGGTTGGTTGACACGCCACGCCCGTGATTACCGTCGAGGGGTTTGAGCACCACCGGGTAGCCAATTTTTTCAGCCGCACGAATGGCATCACTCACCCGTCGTACCAACCGCTGGGCGGGGACAGGCAGGCCCAGGTCGCGCAGGATGCGATTGGTTTCTTCTTTATCAGACGCAAGTTCCACAGCGATATTGCTGGTGAGTCCGGTGGTGGTTGCCTGGATGCGCTGCTGGTAGCGACCGTGGCCAAACTGAATCAGGCTCTGCTGGTTAAGCCTGAGCCAGGGAATGTCCCGCGCTTCTGCCGCGGCGACCAGGGATGCTGTGCTTGGCCCCAGTGCGCGTGACTGTGCATAGCGAATAAAATCATCGCGCTGTTCTTCAAAGTGCCAGTCCGCTGCAGGCGCATCCTTGGGCTTCAGTTCGGCTGGCAGCAGACTGTGAATCAGCGATAGCGCCAGTTGGCCTGCCTCAAGGCCAACTTCCCGGTCCAGGTACTGGAAGACCATGTTGTAGTGCCCAGGCTGGCCTTCAACCGAGCGGGTTCGACCAAACGTCACGGGTGAGCCAGCCATGTTCTGCAGTTCTATCACCACATGCTCCATGACATGGCCAAGCCAGGTTCCCTCGTCCTCGCGCAGGCGCCGGACAAACCCGCCAGCTTCGCGGTAAGAACAACCATGCTCCGCCAGACCCGGCAGATACTGCAGCAGTGGACCGATGAATGATTCGCCGAGTTTTGCGCTTGGCCATTCTTCCAGTTGCTCAAGGTCGACGATGTGCCGGATGACCGGAAAGTGGGCCCATATGTTGGGGCCAATATAGACATTGGTGCTGATGATTTTCACGGTCGCTAATTACCTCGCGCTACTTCTGATGTGCGGTACGTGTCTTGAGTTCGAAGCGGCCGCCCGAAATCAGAATATGGAGTTTAATGCCGATCAGGCTCACAGGGTCGCCGCGGCCAGCTTTGTCCATGGAAGAGTAGTCCAGGTTGGTTGGGTCGAGCACGGTGATTCCTCCGCTGCCGACAACCTCAAGGTTCCCTGCCGGGTCGATAAACGCTGCCGTGTCCTCGTCGAGACCAATGCCAATGGCAAAGGGGTTGTACGCCAGCGCCGTCAGCAGGCGGCCGATGCGGTCGCGCTGACGAAAGTGCTGATCAATCATGTAACTGTTGGTGAGGCCAAGCCCCGGCGCCATGGTCGTCATGTCAGGCGATGGCGTAGCCCCCTCCTGCCCGCCGGCGATCATGTGTTCCGGCATAAAGGCGGCACCGGCTGAAGTGCCGGCCACGTGCATGCCGGCGGCGTTGCGGCGCCGAATCAACTGGGCAACTGGCGTGCCGCCCAGGGTTGTCGACAGCCTTAGCTGATTGCCACCTGTCAT
>CAYGNA010000508.1:0-3097 GCA_964351065.1 uncultured Pseudomonadales bacterium | reverse complement strand
TGGGGAGGCATTTACATGATAAGTGATCGCGAGAATTGCTAACGCGAACACCAACTTTTGAACAAACATTGCCGACTCGCTTCAGATGTTTATGTTGTTGTTTTTCCATCTATTTTGACGCTACTCCGCTGTTAATGGGTCGTCAACCCGAAACTTCATAGTTGAAGTGCGGCCAGGGCCACTCTGAGCATTACGAGCGAAATCAGTAATTGGAACGGCGCCTCCTGAGCGGTGTCCCAGCTTGAAATCCCGATGCACGCGATACCCGCCATCAGGCAGACTCACGACCAAACCAAGACAGACCAACTCTCGCTACGCGACATGTTGGAGAAGGACGCAAACAACATTGCAGCAGTAGGGGTTCGACCGGGCTTCTTCATTGCTTGCCCCCCACTTTGGGTAAGTCCACTTCCAGTCGCATGAGTTCCTCTTCGGCGATCTTTCGTAACTCTGGTTGCTCATGCCACATTTGCAGCACGCCCTGGATTCGGGCGATCCTTTCAGGCGACGGATTATCGGGATCGTAAATCACTCGCTGCTGATACTCCTGGTACGCTGTCCGCTGATCCTGCAGCGCCTGGGTAATCTGCTCGTCTGTGAGTGGCCCGGCTGAATCGTCGACCCCGCATTCGGGTACCTCATTTCCGATAACCCGTCGCTTCGCGACGATCTGCGTTCCACTACGAGCATCACTGCCTAGCTCATAGGTACCGTCTTCGGTAAGAAGATGAAGGTTTAGAGTGGGTGTTTGGTGGTTCGCAAATACTGAGCCAAACACTACTTCCTCCACCTTTCCTGGAAAGTCCAGCAATCTCGCCTTGAAGCTCCACGCCTCGAACGCGGCAAAGTCGGTACGTTTAACGCTTTCGATTTGTACTTTCGCGAAAACCCCGTCGAAGAACTCGACCAGGAAAATTGGCTTCTCTCCCGAGATAATCTGCGCAATGGTCTCGCTGTCGACATCGACGTATCGAAACCTTTCATAGGCTTCTTCAAGCGAGTCCCGCATCTCGGGTTCAGAAAGCTCAAGATCGATAATGCGATCCTGAGGCAGGTTGCTGGTAATGAGGCGTGCCTCTGGGGAGGCATTTACATGATAAGTGATCGCGAGAATTGCTAACGCGAACACCAACGTTTGAACAAACATCGCAGGCTACCTCCCGATGTTTATGTTGAAGTTCTTGTCGCTCAATCGATGCTACTCTCCTTAGACCGGCTCTGCCAACTCGTAATCTCAGACCTAATTTGCGAGTGGGGGCACTATGGACATCACCAGCACATTCCAAATTCTCGGCGCAGTCGCGGCTTGATATACCTGTCAGAAGCCTATATCCAGGCTATATCAATTTTGCGTTCGTTAACCGCACAATCTCGTAGATACAAGTTAATCAGCGTTTGGTAAGGAATACCTGATTCTTCAGACAATGCCTTAAAATACTGAATCGAATCCTTATCCAAACGCATTGTCACAGGCTGCTTCAAATGCTTTGCATAAGGGTTCTTCTTGCCCTTCATTTTGGAAAATTCGTAATGATCTTTCATTTTCGCAAGTCCCAGTAGTCAGATCGCTCGGACTGATCTGCTTTCCTGGCAGATGTTATCCGAATAAGGTTACCTGAGGTGCCATGGTCTTGAGCATAGTTTTCTGAGAGTGCACTGTGAGTCTTGCCATCATGAGAAACTGGTAGCTTTCAAAACCCGGAGCCAACACTGTCGGGAATTTTTACACTACCCGCATGGTACAGTTAAGACTTCCACATAACCTGTTGAAACAAAAGTGATAATGTCTGCTGGCCCGGTACTTGCTTATGTTTGAATCCAGTATCTCGTGCTTAATGGAGTTGTTGATGAAAGGTGCTTTTCGAGCGTTTGTGCTGTTGCTTGGTACAGTATTTATGGCCAATGCCAATGCGGGCTTTATTGTTGCCAACAACGATGAATGGACGCTGTCTGACCAAGGGTTTGCCGCGGCGCCGGCTGCCGCCACCTTCGTCAACAACGTCACCAACCTTTTTACGGGCGATCAGGCAGGAAGTTTCCTTGCCTACTCCAACAACTTCGGTCTGAGTGGCCAGAGCCTCCGCGACGCCGTTGAAGGCGCTGGCCACACGTGGACGGTCTCAACCGCCGTTACCTTCGACCTGCCCACTTTGAACAATTATGACGGTATCTTCCTCGGTGGCACACCGGGACTGGCTGATCAGCAGATTGTTATTGACTACCTCCAGGGTGGCGGCAATGTCTATGTCATGGCAGGTACGGGCGCCTACGGTGGTTCGGCCCAGGAGGCTGCGGCCTGGAATCAGGTGATGGCGTTGGCAGGCCTCAGGTTTGATGACAACTGGTGCTGCCTAAATGTGAACACGGCACCTGACGATGGTTCCCATCCGCTGCTCGCCGGCGTGCCTAATCTCTATTTCTCCTACGGCAACCAGATCATTGACCTTGACACCCCAGGTACTAACGGTGAAATCCTCTTCTCCTATCAGGGGAATGGCATGCTCGCGCTGGGCTACTTTGGTACATTGCCACCGGACTCGCAATACTCGCCGGTACCCGCACCGGCTTTACCAGGTTTGTTCATGCTGGGTCTGTTGCTGCTGAAGCTGGCGCGCCGCACTACGCTCGTCTGAGCCCAGGGCAAAGCCAATCTCCAGCGACCCTGGCAGCAGTGCCTAGCGCGTGGGTATCAAGGCGATCAAAATCGGCGTTCTATTTTTCGAATATCTCACCATCGCGTTCGCCCAGATGAGGTGCACGGCGCGATATCTGCCATGGGCTGGCCGGGAGCTTGTATGGGGCACCGGGATAGCGAATGGTCCTGCCAAGATCGTCATCGTGCACAACAGGGCCACACACTTTGAGCGGACTACTGTTCTTGTAGTTGATTAACCGATTTTAATTGAGGCGTTAGATCACAAACGTGAGTCAACGGACGGTGTGTGTCCATGAAGAGTCCTCCATGAAGAGTCCACATCAAGAATCCATCCATGAAAAACCACAGGAAGATCTATGGGTGTCGAATGAGGAAATTAATGGTCAGAGCAGCAGTTGCGCCAGCCGACCGGCGGTGGGGCGGTAGGTGTGCGGCTGCGCG
>CAYGNA010000507.1:0-3098 GCA_964351065.1 uncultured Pseudomonadales bacterium | reverse complement strand
GCGTCTTCCATGCCGTTGATCAGTAGTTGTACGGTTGCATTGAAGTGCGCCTCACTCACGGTCATGCCCTCGTGAACCCGCACCATATCGTCGCCCTCGTACTCGCATGGCCCGTCGGTAACGTGGCACAGGTGTTCACTGAACTTTTCATAAAACCGTTCCAGATCGGTATTCATGAAGTACGGGCGAATCTCATCGGCTTCGCCGATCTGCAGCAGAAAATAGCCTGAAATGCGCTCGATGCCGTCTTTGCCACCGAGATCGTCGTAAAGACTTCCGTTGGTTGCACAACCTGTCAGTAATATCGACAGAATGATTAGCATGGAGCGCGAGGCCGCAGACGTTGCTAACGAGAAAATTGAGCGGCTCGACCGACTAACAATAGCAACGTTCATTGCAGATAACCTGTGATCGATGCATAGATACCTTCCTGCTTGCCCAGGACACCACCCACATTGCCAAGAGAAACCCATGCCAGGGTCACATTCACGTGCTGGTTAGGAAACCAGGCAATAAACGCATCTTTCCACGCTTCTTCCTGGAAGCCGCCATCCTGGCCGTTCTTTTCACGATATTCAACGCCAACGGCAAAGTGCTGGTTTAGTAACACGGCAATTGACCCCTCAAGATTCAGTGTGTAGTCACCATCGCTGCTGGTTTCAAAGCCCAGGAATCCCGTTTCCATTGCGCGTGTAGACCGGACGGTCAGGTTCCACAGCAGGTTGTAGCCATAGACAGCGCCCAGGTGCAGTTTCGACGTGGCGATATAAAAATCGGTGCCGTGATCAATATTGCCATTGAAAGGCACATAGAGTTCGTCGAGCTTTTTATACTGTGCGCCAACACTCAATTGTGGCCATTTGGAATACACAAGATCACCATAAAGGCGCACCTTGGCACCAAAGACCCTCTGTTTTATTTCCATGTTGAGGGGATGCACCTCAAGCCGCTGGTTGGCTATCGAGAGTTCTACACGGTCCCTGATATTGATAGCTGCTCCCATCACCGCCAGGTCCACGTCATCTGCTCGCAGGGTTGTGTGAAACGCGCTCACACCCATACCGTCGCGGGATGCATAACTTGTAAGCATCGCCCAGGGAACAAGACCACCGCCCGCAGCTCCCTCAAACTGTGTCACGCCCGGGGTCGCCAATAACTTACCCTCATCGGCAGTAACGCAAGGCGCCTGAAGCAAGGCAAGGAGTACCATTACCAGCGCAGTCTGCCGATTCATCGGGTCGCTGCCGGTTGTGGGTGGTGGTAAACATTGATAAAAGCTGCCACATCTGCCGCAGCTAGCGGACGACTCAGGTGATATCCCTGGGCATAGTCGCAGCCGAGGGACGCCAACAGGTCCATAGAGGGCTGGTTCTCCACGCCTTCCGCAATCACGATGAGGCCAAAGCTGTGGCCCAGTTCTATTGTTGACCTGACGATAACCTGATCATCTTTAGACGTATCCAGATGCTGAACAAACACTTTGTCGATCTTGATTTCATCGACAGGCATCTGCTTCAGCTTCGCGAGGGACGATTGGCCAATGCCATAGTCGTCAACCGAGAGCGTGAATCCAGCTTCCTTAAACCGAGCCATTAACATCATCGCCTTGTCAGCATCTTTCATCATATCCCGCTCGGTCATTTCCAGGGCAATGGCATCAGCAGTCAGGCCCCGTGACTGCAGTTTTGCAATCACCTGTGGCAATAGCGCTTCTCGCTCCAGATCCTGGGCCGATACGTTTATCGCAACCTGCAGGGTAGGCAACGCAGATCGCCAGGCATCAAGTTGCAGGATGACAGTATTGATCACCCAGTCCGTAAGATCGGTAATCAGGTTCGATTGTTCTGCGAGTGCAATAAACAGTTCCGGCGATACAAAACCGTCCTCAGGGTGGTTCCAGCGAATAAGGGCTTCAAGTTTATCAACAGTGCCACGCTGCAAATTTATTTTTGGCTGGTAGACCATGAACAACTGTCCGTCATCTGCTGCGAGTGCACGCTTCAGATCATTGACAATCGTGAGCCGCTTCAATTGCTCCTCGTCCTCGCCTGTCTGGTATGCCCGAATAGATGTCTGGTCGTTTAGCGCACGCTCCAGTGCGATAGAAGCCCGGCGTAGCAGGTCGGTTGCATTATTGCCATGCTCTGGTGAAACCGCATAGCCAGCGCTGAGATCAGGCCGAAAAGTGAGGTCGCGAACAGCAACCTGACTGGTCATTATGGAGAGCATCCCGGTATTTTTGTTGAGCGCATCGCCACCCCCTACAATGTCAGCAATCGCAAACTCGGCGGTGCCAGTTCGAGCGACCTGCACATGGTTGGTTTCCGTCAACAATCGGCTAGCGATAGCGCGCAGAAAATCATCGCCAATATCGGGTCCCAGCGTATCGGCAATGTCTTTTAGACCCTTCAGCGAAAGACAGGATACAAAAACCTGGTGCCCCGTCTTTCTCATATATTGATCCAGTCGCTCGACGAACGTTGTTCTGTTCATCAAACCGGTTAACGCATCGTGCTGCGCCTGCCACGTTATTTGCGCCTCACGCTCCTTTATATCGTGTCCCATTGTGGTGAACGCCTGGTACAGGCTCGATACCTCACGGCTGCGCGTCTTCTCCTTTAACTGCTGACTGTAGTCACCCTGCGCCATCGCAAGCGCAACGTCGACCAGGCGGTTCAATGGTCCCGTTAGATTGCGCGCAAACCAGAAACTCCCCAGCACCGCGAGAATCATGATAGCGATGGAGATAAGAAATATCTCATCACGCAGCCTGGTAAACTCACCAAAAAATCCTTCTAGGTTCGCAGACAGGATGGCGCGGCCAATGGCACCATCAGGACCAGCCAGACTAACCTCGCGGCTGACATAACTGCTGGCGCTGATAAAAGGCAATCCATACCAGGCATTGATTTCCTCGCTCGCTGAAAGCGCTTCTATAATCAGGCTCGGGGCGAGCGTTGAGGTTGTTTGCCCGGATTCATCAATCACAATAGTTACGTCAAGACCGGTCAGTGACTTGAGCTCCTCGGCAACCGCAATGTCCATCTCAAATCCGACACCGCTGAAGGCAATTGGCGTCGGCGCGGGAGCAGGCACAC
>CAYGNA010000506.1:0-3100 GCA_964351065.1 uncultured Pseudomonadales bacterium | reverse complement strand
CAGAGAATCTGGAGCTTCATTACACGGCGATCTACCACTATTTCGAGAGCAAGGATCATATTGTCAAAGAGTTGATCGAGTTGGCCTGTGCTCGCCGCTCAACCAACCTGGGGCGAGCACAGGCCGCTGGAGGGACGGCACTGGATCAGCTATTGGCATTTATCCGCCTTGAGTTACGTCAAGCACCGACGGATTTGCTGGTGCGTTCGACGCTGTTGCTCAAGTCTCCCTATCAGGAACAGGCCAATCACGCGTTTAAAGTGACAACCCAGGAGATCGAGGAACAAATTCGATCAGGAATTGCGGATGGCAGCATGCGCGACTGCTCGCCGACAGTTGTGGCTCGTCTGCTGACATCGATACTCAATCGCTATGCTAACCAGCGTGAGCCGAACCTGATGGGGTTGGGGCTGACCAGCCGCAAGATAGCTGATCAGATCGTGGAGCTGGTACGTAGCGGTGTGGCTCAAGACCCTGCGGTCTTTTGGAAAGTCTCGGCTATACAGCCTGTCGAACTTCCGGTGCTCTCGCTGAAACCATCAAAGTTCGATCAAATGCAAACAGCGTTGACCCTGGCTTTCAATAAGCTTGGCTACGAAGCTACGTCTATCCCTCGTGTCGCGGCGTCGATTGGTGTTAGCAAGACCTCCTTCTACAAATATGCGTCCAGCAAAGATGGCTTGTTGTATCTGTGTGCACGCCACGGCGTTGATCTGATTGCCCAGATCCGCCAAATTTCGAAGATTGTTGCCAGTTCTCCACTCCAGACGTTGTTGTACAACCTCTATTTTTTACGTCGGGTTCTGATCGAAAAGCCTGGTCCATTTCTTCTGCCAGCCCATACGCATTCGCTTAGCGAACAGCATCAGCTTGTGGTCTGGGCGATATTTGACCAGACCAGAGAGAACCTGCGAGAGGTTTTTGAGGAGGGCATACGAAGCGGTGAAATAAGAGAGTTGGATATCTACGCAATTCTGCCTGCGTTCGGCGCATTCTCCCTGGTGCCCCTCAAGGCGTCGCAGGCGGGGTTTGATGACGAGGTTGCCCGGTTTTTTGCACTGGGTATCGCTGCACGCCCTTGAGTCTCAGGCTTTTGCGGTATTCTCCCTGGGTGTCTTTTCCTCCATCTGCTCCGGTTTCAGTGAGGATAGGGGGCCAAGCTGCAGCAGTTTGGGGAAAAGTCCACACCAGCTACCGACGACCAGCAGCGTTCCAATACCTCCACTAACGACTGAAACTAGCGGCGTGGTCAGTTGCGCGACCAGTCCTGACTCGAAGCCGCCGAGTTCGTTTGAGGAGCCAATGAATATGGAACTGACGGCGGAGACGCGCCCCCGCATTTCATTGGGTGTACTCATCTGGGTGATGACCTGTCGAATGACCATGCTGACATTGTCGAATGCGCCTGTCAGCGCCAGTGCCGCCATGGAGAGCCAGAAATTTGTGGAGAACCCGAACACGATAGTTGCGACGCCAAAGCCTGCGACCGACCAGAACAGAATGCGCCCGGACCGCTGAATCGGCGGCAGGTAAGCCATCGAGAGCGCCATGACACAGGCACCGGCAGCAGGCGCAGCCCGTAGCCAGCCCAGGACTTGCTCGGGTTCAAGTCCAACCGCGCTTGCGTCAATGATGTCCCGCGCGAAGATAGGCAGCAGATAGACAGCACCCCCCAGCAGCACCGCAAACAGGTCGAGGGAAATCGCGCCGAGCAATATCTGTCGGCGCCAGACGAACCTCAATCCTTCGGCCACCTGACCGATCATGTTGCCGCGCTGGCTGCGGGGTGCAGCAGGCAGGGTCATACCCGCAAGAAACACGATAAACGCCGCCGACGAAAGGGCGCTGAGAAAATATGCCGCCTGGATGTTGATTGCGATCAGGAAACCACCGATGGCAGGTCCACCAATGCCAGTGACCTGCATCAGGCTGGTACGCCACTTGACCGCATTCTCGAACAATTCGCCCGGGACCAGCAGCGGCATGATCGCGGACCGTGCCGGCCAGCCTAAGCGCAGGAAGGTCGCGTCGATAAAAAGCAGGAAGTAGAGCCATTCGACGGGTGCGCTGTAATAGCTCGCAACGCCAAGCGCAAGTGAAGAAATTGTGGCGCCCAACAGGCTCCACATCATCAGCTTGCGTCGATCAAACACGTCCGCAAGGTAACCCGCCGGCAGGGTGAAAAGCAGCATGGGGATTGCCTGTACCAGTCCAACCCAACCGAGGGACAACGCCTGTTCAGTGCGATCGTAGACCTCCCAGCCAATGGCGAGGCCCTGCGCTGCAGTCCCCATGCCCACCAGGCAGGTGGCGATCAGGAAGTTCCGAAACAGTGGGATGCGAAGCGCGCCGTATGGGTCGTGTTGATCGTTCAACGTCTAAAGCCTGATTGTGAGAAGGTGATCTTACTGCGATTTGCAGACAGAAAGTGCAAGGCGCGGGATTGTTATCTCGCAATCGAGGCTCACGGCTAACACCTGGAATTGCCTCTACTTGATTCTGCCACTGTCTGCTGCACGATTGGTGTCGATGGATTTTACAATCGATTAACAAGGATTTTCTCAACTTAATGTAAAACAAAGGGTTATCGTCATTGGCACAATTTGTGCGGCTGTTTCGGCAACCAAAATTGATCTCGGAATACCGTAATGGCCCACGTTCGATGCTTGTTAAATGGAGTTGCAGGACTCATCCTGCTTGGTTTTGGTCAGGCTGCAATTGCGGGTCCGATCCCTGTCGCCACCTACCTCTTTAACGGCAACCTGGATGCGGAAGAGGCGGGTGTGGCGTCGCTGGTGGCGATTGATCCGTTCGGTGCAAACTATTTTCGAACGGAAACCGTTTTTGGGACGCCGCAAACAGTTTACCGGTTTGATGGGAATACCACGCCAAGCCAGCAGGCGGGCCTGGTACTTGATACAACCGGCATTCTCGACGGCGATGATGCCTATTCTGTTGATATCACCTTCCGCTTTGATCCAAATTCAAGTTCATGGGAGAACATCTTTGGTGTCTCCAATCGAGCCAGTGACAATGCCTTTTATGTGTCACCCACGGGTCCGCTGCAGGTTTATCCCTCCAGTCTGGGGCCGGATTTGGT
>CAYGNA010000505.1:0-3121 GCA_964351065.1 uncultured Pseudomonadales bacterium | reverse complement strand
AGATGAGGGTGCGACTGGGGGTGTGACCGGGGGCGTGGGTGATGGTGTGCTCGCGCCACCGCCACCTGAACCACCGCACCCAACGAGCAGTAAAACGACGGGGATGAGGGAGAAAATGCGGTTCATATCGGAGGAGTGCCAGGGCCAACGTGACACTATAGGGCATTTTGGCCAGTGCTAAAAACTGCGCGCTTTTGGCTGTTTGAAGCTTGTTCGAGACAACTGACTGAACAATCACCTCGGAAATTCGACGACGGCAGTACTTACTCAGTCATCAAAACCCAAAAAGCGGGCAGCTTCTTCAACACTCTTACGCTCCGAGACCACAGCGTTCGCCGGAAAACTTTCATCTGGCCAGCCCAGCGCCACAGCCTTCATGATCACCTGGTCGTCGGCAATGCCTGCATGCTCTCGCACCACGGGCGACTGCATAATGCCCTGGCTGTTAATCACGGCACCCAGGCCGCGCGACCAGGCCGCGTTGACCAGCGCTGTTGTTACTGCGCCACAGTCGAAAGCAGTGTCGTCACTGTCTGCCAACTCGCGGTCGTAGGTAATGATCACGCAAACCGGCGCATCAAACTGGCGGAAACCGCGCAGTACCCAATCCAGGCGGCCCTCTTTGTCTTCACGCGCGATACCCATCGCAGCGAACAGTTGTTTGGCAACGCCAACCTGACGGTCGCGGTGTTGCCCCGCAAAGGCATGCCCGGTGCGAAACTCACGCGAATGCGGCACACCGGCCAGATTGCGTTCTGTGTTGCCGGCGCGAATACGGTCCAGGGGTTCGCCGGAAACCACGGTAAAATTCCACGGCTGCGTGTTCATCGATGACGGAGAACGCATTGCCAATGCCAAAATTTCTTTAATCAGTGCTTTTGGTACCGGGTCGGGTTTATAGCCTCGAATGCTTCGGCGTCCAAGCAGGACATCATCAAACTGCATAGTGAATCTCTGTGTGTTGTTATTGATAAGTCTACGGAATCATTGGTCGGATTGCCCTAAAGCGCGTGCACGCGTACCGGCAGGTGCGTATAGCCTTTGACAAAGTTTGACAGGGTGCGACGCGGTTCGCCGACCACTTCAATCTTGTGAAATCGTCGCTGGATCTCTTCCCAGAGAACGCGGAGTTGCATCTCGGCGAGGCGATTGCCCATACAACGGTGCAGGCCAAAGCCGAACGAAACATGCTGGCGTGCATTCTTGCGATCGATGATGAGCTTGTCAGCGTCTTCGAACACGTCACGATCGCGGTTACCGGATATGTACCACATCACAACCTTGTCACCTTTCCTGATGGTCTTGCCGTGGAATTCGACATCCTCAAGTGCGGTGCGACGCATGTGTGTGAGTGGCGTCTGCCACCTGATAATTTCTGCCACCATATTCGGTATAAGACCCGGGTTGTTGCGTAGCTTGTCGTACTGATCCGGGAACTGGTTCAGTGCCAGCACGCCGCCCGAAATGGAATTTCGAGTTGTGTCGTTGCCGCCGATGATGAGCAGCAACAGCGTGGAGAGGTATTGCTCCGGTGACATATCGCGGGTGGTCGGGTCCTGGGCCAGCATGGTGATCAAATCGAAGCCTTCACGACTTTGGTTCTTGCGCTCGGCACGAAGTTTCTCGAAGCTTGCGAGACAATCCTGTATGGCCTCACGCGCTTCCTCCCACGTATCCACGACGCCCGAGCGAGGGCCGCCGGTTGCCACGTCAGACCAGAACGTCAGCTTACTGCGTTCCTCGAACGGGTAATCAAACAGTGTCGCCAACATTTGAGTCGTGAGTTCAATCGAGACGTGTTGCACCCAGTTGAACTCTTCATCGCGCGGCAGGTTGTCCAGGATGTTGATGACGCGCGAGCGAATCAGTGATTCCATTTTTGCAAGGTTGGGCGGCGCCACGACCGGCGAGACAACGCGACGCTGTTCGTCATGTTTGGGTGGGTCCATGGCGATGAAACTGGAAGAATTGGGGTCTGAACCGGGGGCACCATCGCCAATGGTGATATTGCGCGCCGAAGAAAAGCGGTGGTGGTCGCTGTCAATTTCTTTGATGTAGGCGTGTTTGGTAATGGACCAGTAGGGGCCGTAGCGGGAGTCAGGATGGTAGTGGACCGGGTCCTCGTTTCGAAGCCGTTCAAAAAATGGCCATTGGGCATCCGACTGAAACAGGTGAAAGTTCGAAACGTCCAGCGCGTCCAGGTCAGCGGTCGTCGCATACTGCCTGGCCTGCTCCTGACTGACCTGTTTGTAGTCGTCTTTTGTCCAGGTACTGGTAAGTTCGCTCATGGTCTCGCACTCGTTTCTAGGCTATATCGCAACAGAGTACCGTGAGCGGATGACGGGAACAAGCAGGTGTGATCTCTCGCGATTGATCTGGAGGATTAACCGGGTTCGGGACGCTCTCGTCGTTGAGGATTACCTCAATACGTCCTATCCTGCGTTCATCGAAGGAATCAAACGCAGCTAGGAGAGGAACATGGCAGAAGCAAAAGTTGTCAAGCAGGTGAACGCACCTGCAGCAGATATCTGGGCGCAACTGAGCGTCTTTGACGGCATCGAACCCGGTGGGCCCATTGAAGCCGTTCGCTACGAGGGACAAGGGGTCGGCATGACCCGCTACCTCACGATGGGCGGCGGCCAGGTGGTGGAACGTCTGGAGGAACACGATGCGAAGCGCATGACGTTTACCTACGCCATCATCAACGAGGACAGTCCGCTCCCGTTCAATAACTATTCGGCGACCGTAAATGTCGCAGACGAAGGGGACGGCACTTGCACCGTGGACTGGACTGGTACATTTGATGCCAGGGGTGACGAGGCGGCGGCCATCAAAGTCGCTACCGGCATTTACGCTGGCGCCATCAAGGGCGCACGCATCGCACTGGGTGTTGACTGAAGTCGCTGATCAGGAATCGAAGGAGAGGGCCTCAAATTGTGGAAGGAATTTATTGATGACTGAACTTGCCGCGCAACGGAAAGAACTTGTTTCTTCCTCGATGGATCAGATCAAAAACATCATCAACACCAAAGGTGTTAACCGGGATGCACTGGAAAAGGTCAAACAGATCGTGACGTCAATGACCAGTGAGACAGAGATGTTTGGGGATGCGGAGTTTCCG
>CAYGNA010000504.1:0-3127 GCA_964351065.1 uncultured Pseudomonadales bacterium | reverse complement strand
CATCGATCACCCACGCCAGCGCGGATAACAACACCACGCTCGCCATCACAACACAGCTTGGCGAGGTGGTCTTTCTTGATACAGCATCTAACCAGGCAGAAACAGTCAGGACAGGCAATGGTTTTCTCCCCGCAGTGGTGGGTGACGGAACCGGCGCTGTGTTCGTTGTCGATGATCTGGGGTTTTATGCACTGCGCTGGCCCGCGCGCTGGCAGATCGTTGGCGCCGAACAGGGCTTGATGGGTACCGTCGGGCGTATCAAGCTCAAAGATGGCTATGTGTACGCACTCTCCAGCAGCGGGGCGTTTCGCGCTGACGCCCGCGACGGTCACTTCGAGCGGTTGGCGTGGACTGATTATGAGGCATGGGATCTCCTGCCACTGGATGATGGAAACATGCTGCTGGCCGATTCCTACCAGATCATGCTGATCAGGCCCAATGGCAGATCCGAGACCATTGACCCCAACACAACTGCGCGAGTGTTTTATCCATCACCGTTCGATCCCAATCTCGTTTACGTCGGTACCGAGTTTGGTATCCAGCTGTTGCGCCGTGAGGGTAGCAGTTGGCGCAGCGTGTTCAGAAACGATGAGATGGACAGGCTGCGCATCACCCAGCTTGTTGAGACATCACCCGGGGAACTTATGGTTGGATCAGAACGCGGCGGTATTCGACGGTTGTCGTTTGTCGGTACCCAAATGCAGGAGACCGCGATCACCGAATCCCTGGGTATCGAATATGGAGACAGGAATGAAGGCGCCTACCTTTTCGAGTTTGGCGGCGATCTGGTCGCAACGACAACCCGAGGCGCTTTCCGCTGGATCGGTGAACGATTCGAGGCGACGACACTGGGGGGCCTCACTGATATGGCCACGCCAGGACGCACCCTCAACCTCGCGACGAATGGCGATGAAAGCTGGGCATTCAACTACAACCAACTGTTTCGTTTCGACGGCACCTGGCACATTGAGGACATAGCCGCCCTCAAGCGTGGGGCAATTGCATCAATCAGCATCGTCGAGAATCAGGCGGTTATCGGCAGCCTGGGCGCAGTTCTGTTGTTTGACAAGGCAGCAGAGTCATCTGCCAGTTCGACTGTCGCGCTTAGCCTCACTTCGGCCGAGATATTTACCATACATAATGAGCAGCCCAATATCCTGCGGGTCGGTGCTGACCGGGTCACAATGTCGAGTGCCGACAATCGACTAACGCTGCGCTTTGCCCTACCAGACTATTACAACCCAGGGGCGGTCCGGTATCGCACCCGACTCATACCGTCAGAAACCGGCTTTTCCCCCTGGTCCAATGAAAGCCAGCAATCCTTCGTTCAACTTTCAGCTGGAGATTACCTGTTCGAGGTTGAAGGCCGCGACAGCATGGGTAACATCGCGCGGCTTGCGATACCCATTGTGGTAACGCCCCAGTGGTATGAGACCCTCTCGGCACGTGCAACTGTGGCAGTCGTATTACTCGTCATGCTCTATCTGTTAAACACCGCTTTCGCGAAGGCCCAGTCGCGCCGCCTCGCCAATGAGCGAAACCGTCTGGAGGAGATGGTCGTCGAACGCACCAGGGCATTGCAGTCGGCTAACCAGCAGTTGGACAAAATGGCCCACCTCGATGGCCTCACCCAGATTCCAAACCGGCGCCGGCTGGACGCTTACCTTGACGATGTCTGGACCCAGTGCGTCGAACGTGGACGCGTCATGGCGGTCGCGATTATTGACGTTGACCACTTCAAGCAGTTTAACGACAGCTATGGTCACCAGGCTGGCGATGCATTGCTAATTGAACTGGCAAAACTGCTGAGCCGCAATCTACGCCGTGCCGAGGATCTCGTTGCGCGCTATGGTGGCGAGGAGTTCCTTGTAGTGTTGCCTGGCGCAGAACTGGAAAGTGCGTTGCGGGTGATAGAAGGCATGCGCCGCGGCGTCGCAGCCAGCGGCCTGAATGTAACAGTTTCAGCGGGTCTGCATGTCACCTTGCCGGACGCCGGGACTGCTGTCGAGACCATGGTACAAGCTGCCGATGCAGCGCTTTACCGGGCCAAACAATTGGGTCGCAACCAGGTAGTCGTGGGATAAAATCCGTTCCCTGGTTTTCGCCCGGGAACCAAATATGGCGGCCACTATTTACAGCCAGCCTGCTGATTCATCACTGACGGAGTGCTGGTGGCGCACCAGACTAGTGCCGGCATGGATTTGCCCGGTATGGATTTGCCAGGCACAAACTAGCCAAGCGTTCCGTTCATCATGTCAATCGCTGCATCCATTGCCCTTGCAAGCCCGTTCGGATTCGCCAGGTTCTTGCCCGCAATATCGAACGCGGTGCCATGATCAACAGATGTACGGATAAAGGGGATTCCCATGGTCGCGGTAATACTGTCTTCAAAATTGTGCACTTTGATCGCGATATGGCCCTGGTCGTGATACAACGCAAGCACCGCGTCAAACTCACCGTTGATCGCGCGATAAAAAACGGAGTCGGCTGGATAAGGTCCTGATGCGTTGACACCCAGCGCACGAGCCTCGCGAACAGCAGGCCCTATTTCTTCAATCTCCTCAAGCCCCAGCATACCGCCCTCCCCACCATGCGGGTTGAGCGCGGCAACCGCAATGTGAGGCGCATGACCACTCCAGCTTTCGAGACAGCTTGCGGTCAGTGCCAGTTTCTCTACGATGACTGGACGTTGCACATAGCGAACCGCTTGCGCAAGAGACTTGTGTGTCGAGAGGTGTGCCACCTTAAGTCCTTGGGTCATCAGCATGGTCGCTGTGAGTCCTGAAGCCGTCATCCTGGCCAAAATTTCCTGATGCCCTATGTCGCCGATAAAGCCCGCAGCATGCACGGCTTCCTTATTGATAGGACAAGTCACAACACCCTGCACCAGCCCGGCCTGACACAGACGCACCGCGGCCTCAAAATAGCCCACTGCTGCTGCACCGCAGGCCGCGGAAACCTGCCCCATTGACAGGGTGGCAAAATCGAAGGCCGTCGGTTCCAGCACCTGGATTTCTGTGCTGGTAAGCTGAAGCTCAGCTGCGTCAGCAATTTCCCGAATAGGCAACTTGCAACCCGTCTGGGTCATTGCTGCCTGCAGGCACAGGGGGTTACCAAGCACAAACGG
>CAYGNA010000503.1:0-3128 GCA_964351065.1 uncultured Pseudomonadales bacterium | reverse complement strand
CCGCGCAGCGTCCAGTCGGCGGAATCCTGTGCTGAATATCCAGGTGCCAGTCGGGCGGCATCGCCCAGTCCTGGAAGGTCTGGCACAACCAGGTGAAAGTAAGCTGCAAGAATAGGGATATTGGCAATCCAGTGAGTCCATGAACCAGAACCACCGTGAATCAATACCAGCGTCACCGGCGCCCCTTTGTTCCACTGTCGAAATGGCATGGTACCGTCTGCACAGGCTGCCTCAAAGGTCTCGGCCTGCATCGCCACGCTTTCTTTATATTCCCCTAACCTGGTTTTATTCACGCGCTCTGGCCCACCTGCCACCCGGTGGTGCACGGTCATCGCGCACGCACACAATTCGCCCATTCATTTTCCTCCCAAAAATCCCAACCTGATTGGTAGGCGGCTGTTTTATAAGCAATTTTCAGAAAATTCAAAAGTTGGCACAATCCTTGGATTAACTATTACACGTGCTTCGGTTGGCACGTTGTGTGTGAGAGCAGCGGTGCCTGTTCGTCGGTACGAGAGCAGGCACTGTCTCACAAATTTTTACCGTATTTCCACCCCCCGTTTGGTAGAATTCCCACATCATTGATGCGGGATATTTGCCATGGATACTTCCTCGATAAAAACCATCCTTGCCGTTGTGAAGGACAGAGATGACGGCGAAATTGTCCTCGACAAGGCGTTTGCACTGGCACAGCATGCCGGGGCATCACTTCATGTTGTCCATGTTGTGTATGAGGCTTACGCGGAACTGCCACTTCATACTGTCGAAACAAGCCAGGAACTGAAGACATTTATTCTACAGGCGGAAGAATCAATCATTGAGGAACTGCTTGAACCCATCATGAACAAAGGTGTGGCCATTGAGTCCGCCACTATCTGGCACAAGCGCGACTACGAGGGCATTCTTGATGTCGCCGCTGATTGCGGTGCAGACATGATCATAAAAGGAACAAACTTCCCTGTGCGCGAGGTGGTTCGCACGCCGTCTGACTGGAACCTCCTGCGGCATTCAGATGTCCCGGTGATGCTGGTCAAACCTGTCAATTGGGTCGATTCACCCGTAATTCTGGCGGCGCTGAACATGACTGTAGATCATGGTGAAGAGGCACTGAATGACCGCATTCTCACGCGCGCCAAAGATCTGGCGGCAGCCCTTGGCGGCAAAGTTCAGGTTGTCGCGACCTACCCCACAGTTGAGCAGTGGGTAGGCCCAATCACCGTAGTGATTGATTTCGACTCGGTTCGCCGTTCTGTAAGCAAGAACATAACCAGCCGCGTTAGTGCCATGCTCCACAAGCTGGGCATCGAAGACGCAACGGTTCACACACTGGAAGGTGAGCCAGCAGTCATGATCCAGCAGGCCGTTGCCAACACGAGCGCTGAGGTGCTCGTCATGGGTACCCATCACCGCAGCGGTGCAAAGGGCATTGTCATGGGCAATACTTCTGAAAAAATCCTGCACACCGTCAAGTCAGATGTGGAGGTGCTGCATTAGCGCACACTTGCCAGAGCTCTGGCTGTTCAGATAATGCCCTCACTGCGCAGCCCTTTAATCTCGTCATCTGTGTAGCCCAGGTCCTGAAGGATTTCATCCGCATGCTCGCCAACCTCAGGGGCACGCTTAGGTCCCACCTGCGCCAGCACATCAATCTTCAGCGGGTGATTAATGATATACGGCACACCCATCGTGTCATCCACGGGTGGCACAACCATGCCGTTGGCGTGTATCTGCTCATCACCAACAGTCTCCTCCACAACGCCAATCATGCCAACATTGATGCGCACCTCGTGAAACTTTTCCATCCAGTAATCTGCTGAATCAGTAATCAGTATGTCCTGCACCAGTTGGGCAAGCTCCTCACCATGCTCCAACCTTCCTTCCGGTGTCGCAAACTTCGTAACTTTCAGCATGCCTTCCAGTCCGAGTGCCATGAGCAGTCGCGCAAACTCATCCTGGGTACGCACCATGGTGAATTGCAGCCAGCGGTTGTCGTGAGTTCGATACAGCGTAGTGGCAAATCGCCTGGTTGCCTTGACCGCGCGATATCGATCATAAGTACCCCCGGCAAAACCTGCCTGGGCGATACATGACATGGACCAGAGCCCATTGGCGAGCAGCGACGTGTGCACCTTGCTACCCTCCCCTGTTCGCTCCCGGTGCAGCAGCGCTGTCACAATAGAAGCGTAGAGAGAAACGGCTGAGGGATGATCGCCCATACCAGGCAAACCCCGCGCCGGCGGCGCGTCGGTATCCCGCACCAGATCCATCAAACCCGTCCTGCCCCAGTAGGCGACGAGGTCAAAACCCTCTTTGTCCGCTTCTGGCCCTGCCTCACCGTAGGCAGAGAGCGATGCATAAATCATGCGCTCATTCAGTGGCTTAAGATCCTCATACATCAGCCCGAGTTGGCGTCGCATCGGAAACGGGTGGTTGGTTACATAGACGTCACATTCACGAACCAACTGATGGAGTATCTTCATGCCATCAGCTGTCTTGAGGTTAAGCGAGAGGCTGCGCTTGTTACGGGCGTCCATCTGCCACATGTAATTGCTGTCAGCATCCGGCGTGCCCGGCGCGCCTGACAACACCCGGTACTGATCACCCGTCCCTGGCATTTCGACCTTGATAACATCGGCACCAAAGTCGGCGAGAATAGTTGCGGCAACCGGCCCGGCAATCCATGTACCCACGTCCAATACTTTCAGACCCGAAAAGAGATACTCACTCATTTTTAGTCCCTCTTGTTGGCATCATCAAAGCCCATCACCAGAACCCATCACCAGAACACAGCGCGCAGTCCGGGCATGAGCTTACCGATTGCGGAGGGTAGAGGCAAAAGCATCTGCCAAACCAGTGACCTCCAACCGATTTCGTTTAGAATCGATCTTCACCCTGAAAACATAGCGTCATCCCAATGAGAGTCAACATCTACACCCTGGTCCTGTTCTGTTTCTTAATGCCCATGGGCGCCACCGCAAACCCCATGTTCACACCAAAGACGGATGTGAGCTTTCCAGAAACCCTGGCGGTCACCTACCACCAGATGGTTTCAATGAGAGACAACATTGCTCTGGCAACTGCTATTTACCGGCCCGCCTCTCACGGTACTGTGGGTGTCCTGCGTGTGG
>CAYGNA010000502.1:0-3145 GCA_964351065.1 uncultured Pseudomonadales bacterium | reverse complement strand
AACAAAAAGTGGCGAATTCGGATCAACAAAAGATTCGTAGGGTGCCTGGTAGTAGTAGCCCGTAAAGTCTGCAACACCAATACCCTGGTTGATGTAATTGATCCCTTGCGTGAAAGCAGTCGCGTGGTCAGTACCCAGAACAAGCCCACCCCCACGAAGATCAAGCTGCGTCGCATAGTTCTGGATCCAGGCTTCCTCACTGGGCCGGCTTGCATAACCAAGCCAGGTCGGTGACGACGAGATAATTCTGCCGTCCAGAATCAGGTTTTGGTCTGTCAGCCCGTTGTACCAGTCGGCGATGCGCGCATAGTTCTGCATCTGTACCGATGAGCTGTCAGCCTGAGCAGACAGGTCGTAGACAAAAATCTGGTCAAAGGTCGAATAGTCGCTGTAAACGCCGGCCGTGAGGTATCGTGTGGTGACATCATGGCCCGCATTGACAAGGTAATTTTTGATCGCAGTGCCATCCGCGTCGTAACCAGTATTCACATGGGCAAACAGGATTTTTGCTGCGAATGCCTGGCCGCTCGTCAGCAACAACAGGGATAGTGCAAGCGTTGAACAAACATTCTTGAGCATAGACAAAAATTTCCGTTGGAAAACCAATAACAGAGCAAAAATCGCGCCGGATGTCAGAAACAGCGATAACTCTTTGATTTATATAGGATCAAAAGCTCCCTGCAAATGCGCTCAAATACGGTGTGTAAAATTTTCCGACGATAACTGGCTGTATCACGCCAAAGACGCATAATTGCCACCAATGGCTGGCAGGATTTTGAAGCATGGGTGAGTCCATGCATAATTGTTCGGTACCTTCTGACACTCGACTGACACCATGCTGCGTTCACTGACCAGGCGAGTTGAGATCCGATGCATTTGACGGCGATCGCGAAGCACGCTGCGTTGTGGCTAATCATCGCGCTACTGGTATCGGCATGCGGCAAACCAGTTGGATCAACCTGTAACATTACTGGCAGTGGTTTCACCTCCCACGACGAGTGCAGCACCCAGTGCCTGTCGCGCTGGCGTGTCAATTGCCCAGACGGATCGAACCTGTTGCCCCAGGTGTGCGCTGGGCAGGAAACCTGCGCTCCCGGCAGTTGCCCGGACGGTCAGGCGTGTTACACCTTTGATGATCCTTTCGAAGAACGCAGCTATTGTGTGCCGGACAACGTCTGCGGCGTACTGACACCAGTCGATCGGGCACAGTGGGAGCTGGACGCCGCAGCCAAGGCTGCCGCCAGTCGCGCGCGCATGGCGTCGCGACGGCCACAGCAAAAGATGGTCACAAAAGAAATGGTCAGGCCGCCGGATCGTACAGATTGATGACGTTCGACGTCGAACTCATCTGGCTGAAGAGTCGAACCCACTTGGTAAAATCCGGGCTGTTGGGGTCAATCTCCAGCCCTACAAAAGTGCGGTCACCCTGCTTCGACCAGCGCACATCGCCTTCCAGCCGATAGATCTCTTCATCCATGTCCAGCCGCAGGCCAAGATGGGTGTTCACCGGCACCGAAACATTCATCGACACTTTCATGCCAAACGCCGACACATCTACCGTTCTGCCTGACACGTGCACATCATTAATCTCCGGGTCATCCAGATCTGACAGGATATCCACCAGAATGTCTTCTTCAGCATCTAATCGATGGGGACGCATAGCCGTTGCCTGTTTCATTAATCCACAATGACAAAAACGGCATTTGGCCAGAAATCTTTAGTAATTTTGTTTGTTCCCGCGTTTTAAACCCTCTGCTATACTCGCCCCGCATGCCGGGGTGGCGGAACTGGTAGACGCGCCGGATTCAAAATCCGGTTCCCGCAAGGGAGTGCCGGTTCGATCCCGGCCCTCGGTACCAGACAAGAGTTCAATGACATCCAACAGCGTCCTAAAGCCACTGTTTTTCCTACGAAATATCTGAAAATCTAATCCGGTAAAATCCAATAACATCCGTTTAAATCTGGGGGTATATTGGGTAATATTTGGGGGCATGTGCAAATACCCCCATAAGAAGTACCCCCAGCAATGTCATTGACAGATCTCGCTGCAAGACGCGCCAAGCCCAGGGACAAGGACTACAAGCTCGCCGCAGGGAAAGGGATGTACCTACTCGTCAGCAGCAAAGGCGGCAAGTACTGGCGAATGAAGTACCGTTACGCCGGCAAGGAAAAGACACTCGCCTTTGGCGTCTACCCCGAAACCTCTCTTGCTGAGGCGACAGAGAAACGAAACAGCGCCAGAAAGCTGCTCAGGGACGGCGCAGATCCAGGATTGCTCAAGAAAAAAGAAAAACTCCAGCTATTTACCGACGCATCCAATTCGTTCGAGTCAGTTGCTCGAGAATTCCTAAGTTCGCGAAAGGAAAACTGGAAGCCCCTGCACTTTGAGCGTGTAAAACGCTCTCTGGAGATGGACGTTTTTCCCTTTATCGGCAACATACCCATCAACCAGATTGATAGCGTTCTACTTAGAGAGGTACTCGATCCTGTAGCTACTCGCGGTGCATTGGATACGGCATCAAGACTCAGACAGCGATGTAGTCTTATATTCAACTATGGAATGGCGCTCGGCGCCTGTGAGCGAGACCCAGCAGCCCCATTAAAGGTCGTGATGACACCGCCCAAGAAAGGGCATTTTGCTGCGCTGTCTGCCAAAGAAATGCCAGACTTTCTGCGCGCCGTGCAGGAATACAACTGCCATGCCCAAACAAGGCTGGCGCTACGTTTTCTCATGCTCACCTTCGTTAGAACAACCGAGTTGATCAACGCAAGGTGGGATGAGATCGATCTTGAAGAACGTATCTGGAACATCCCGGCCGAGAGGATGAAAGAAGACCGTCCCCACTTCGTGCCGCTGTCTAATCAGTCAATCGAGTGCCTGGAAGAACTCCGTCAGCTTACCGGCAGGTGCGAACTACTCTTTCCGAAAAGAGGAGCATCACGAGAACCAATGAGCAATTCCACCATCCTTCGCGTGATCGAACGGGTCGGCTACAAAGGGAGGATGACCGGACACGGCTTTAGATCGGTCGCATCTTCGACCCTGAACGAATCACTTCAGTTTGATTTTGACGCTATCGAACGCCAACTGTCTCACGAAGATCAGGACGATGTGCGTTCCGCATATAATCGGGCCAAGTACATG
>CAYGNA010000501.1:0-3151 GCA_964351065.1 uncultured Pseudomonadales bacterium | reverse complement strand
AGCCTGCGAGAATCAATTTATCGAGCCAATTACCCGGCGCAGCTTATTGGCGAGTTTCTCGATCGTCTGGTTGATGAAACGCAACTGCGTATTGAAACTGCCGGGCTTTCTTTCACCTTGAAGCGTGGTTGCTCCTCTGACGCGTTAGTGGCGCCGGAAACTTGTTACCAGGTGATGCGTATTTGCCGTGAGCTTGTCTCCAACATACTCCACCATGCGCGGGCGAGCCATGTATCTCTGTCTATCAGGTGTGATGAGAACCAGGTGGTTTGTGAACTCAGTGACAATGGTGTGGGCATGATCGGAATGGCTTCCGGGCAAGGCGGTGTTGGTGGTATTCAAGTGAGGGCAGAAAACATAGGCGCCAGCGTAAAATGGGCCGGCGCGTCTGGCGGTGGAACGACTGCAACTATTGAATTTCCAACGTAGCCTAACCACCTGAGAATGCAGAACCTGCGGTCTGGTTACCGAAGAATCATGCCACGGCTTTGGCCAGGCGCCGGTCATCTCGTCTTTGAATGTGACCACGCATTCTTTCCTGCCGCTCCCGGGATAGCGGGTATTTCCACAGCAGTGGCAGTGCGACACAGGCAAGCACAGCTGGCACGATACTGTAGAGTACGGCGACTGACATTTTTGCCGATGCGGTGTTCTCAGCCAGCGCGGGATCGAAACCAAACAGGGCAACGCCATTGGTGGCGATGAGCACGCCAATCGCGGCAGCTGCCTTGTTCACCATACCCCACAGTGAGAAATACAAACCAGTCCGTTGTTCCCCTGTACGAAGCGTATCCAGATCGATGACATCGGCAGCCATTGATGCTGGCAGAAAGACAAGCGCGCCAACAGCTGAGCCTTTTAACAGCATGATGACGAAGAATAGCCAGAATTGGTCTGGACCCAGCAGCGGGATAAATGCGCTCCACAGTGATAACCAGGCAATGCCAAGCACAACCGTGCGATGTTTGCCAAGGTGACGGGAAATCTTGAACCAGATAGGAATCGCGAGGCTACTTGAAAGGTAGTACGCAAGCACAAAAAGCGCATAACGATCAAACGGCTGTTCCATTACCGCGCTGACAAAAAAGAAGGAGAGGGTGGCAGTCATGCTCACCGAGGCAGCGAGGAATAGCAGGCAGATGACAAGGCGCAGGTAAGGCCCATTGGCCATGACAACCTTGAGTCCGCGGCGCCAGTTGACTGTTGTGGTTTTAGCTTTTCTGGGTGGTGGCTCTTTGACCCACAGCAGCGCGGGGGCGGTCAGTATTGGCAGCAGTACAAGAACGACAATTGCGACGGCAAGCAAAGCATTATTTGGCCCAGGGCGTCCGAATACCATTGCTGTAATCAGGGGGATGGAGAGCGCGGCCAGCAGACCGATATAGCCAAACGCTTCGCGCCAGCCGGTAATTTGCGAACGTTCGTCGTAGTCTGTTGAGAGTTCAGCACCCCAGGCACGATATGGCAGGTCAACCAGCGTGAAGGACAGATAGAGTGCGCTGATCCAGACAAACAGATAAAGGTTGTTGACGGCTTCACCGCCCAGCGTACCCCAGAAATTGACAGCAAACGCACTGTCGGGCACAAACAGCATCCACAGGGACAGCATCATCAGCGGCAATCCGCCGGCAATCCAGGGCTTGCGTCTGCCGAAGCGGGTCATCCAGCGATCTGATGCAATCCCGATCGCCGGGTCGGTAAACACGTCAGTAATTCGCGACAGTGCGATCAGAAAGCCAACCGTGGCGAGCGAAAGTCCAAGGTTCTGCGAATAGAAAGCGGGGATATACAGCGCAATGGGCAAGCCGACGATAGAGGTTGGCAGGTTTGCCAGGCCGTAGAGCGCTGTCTTGGTTCGACCCAGGCCCTTAGCAGGAATTTTGTCGCTCACAGCGCGTTGCTCCCAGTTAAAATTATTAGAAGATTGTGACAGGTGAGTTAGCACCCACAAATCAAAATGAGCAAGGGTTAAGTAACCGATTTATTCGAGCAATTACTTCGGTAGAAGTTTCTGGGAGCAGGCCGACTCGGCGGCGCCGGTTTTTGTCAGGCTGCCCTTTGCCTGTATCGCCTCACCACTGGCGCCTCTCACCCATCTATAGGACACTTGGAACCTTTCCTTGGACTATTCATGGGCGATCCAGGGACTATCCAGGGACTATCCAGGGACTATCCAGGGACTATCCAGAAACTTGCCACCGATTTGCCAGGAATTTGCCAATGATGATTCGTCGACTGAAATACCAGGCCCTAACGCTGCTCCTTTCGTGGCTTGTTGCGGGATGTGCGTTTGCTGCCCCCGGAGACTGGACGCGACCTTTCCCCGGGCACAGGGTCATTGGTAATTTGTACGCTGTGGGTACCTATGACCTGGCCGTTTTTCTGGTGACGTCGGAGCAGGGGCATGTGTTGATCAACACCGGCCTGGAAGATTCTATGCCGCTGATTCGCGCCAACATTGAATCGCTGGGTTTTAAGCTGGAAGACGTCAAAATTCTGCTGACCATGCAGGCTCACTGGGACCATACCGCTGCCATGGCAGAAATCAAGGCAATCACTGGCGCGGCGATGTGGGCAACGCCCGAGGACGCCCGGGTGCTGGCAGACGGTGGTTTTAGTGACGCCCACTTTGGCGGTAAACAGACGTTTAAGCCTGTTACGGTGGATAAAATTATCCGGCAAGGCGACACCGTGACGCTGGGTGATATCCGCCTTGAGGTGTTTGAGCACCCCGGGCACACCGAGGGCAGTTCCACCTACGCAATGAACGTGTCTGAAAACGGGCGTGATTACAGGGTGCTTATCGCCAATATGGGCACCATCAACCCGGGTAAGCGATTGTTCATAGATCCGACTTATCCTGGTGCCGGCAGGGACTTTGCGCAGACCTATGCGGCGCAGCAAGCGCTGCCCGTTGATATCTGGGTTGCGGCGCACGGTAGCCAGTATGGTCTGCACAAAAAGTACAAACCGGGCCAGGCTTACGACCCAGAGACTTTTGTAGACCCCGACGGTTACCTCAAGGCGGTCGAACGGTTGGAACAGATATTCCTGCGGCAGGTGCTGGCCGAGCAGTTGGAGGCCAGTAGTGATTGACCCCGTCATTTCGACCGAAGCGGAGAACTCTCAACCCCACCGAGTCATTTCGACC
>CAYGNA010000500.1:0-3158 GCA_964351065.1 uncultured Pseudomonadales bacterium | reverse complement strand
GCGTGCACAAAAAAGGCCGTGGTTTCTGACTCTGCGGCAGTACGCTCCCTATACCAGTCGCCGTTATTCAGCACACCGTTGCTACCGCACTCAACCCAGCTTCCAGGCGAGTCGGCAAGACTTGTCCCCACCCCAAAGGCTGGCGCAATAATATCGACAAGCGCCTCTGCGCAGTTGTCCACACTATAGAAGTCGAACACCAGCGCCGGCTGGTCAAGGGGAATGCCCCGGAATGACGTATCAAGTACGTAGTCCTGCACGTCAAACTGGTAGCGCGTTTCGTTGTCGTAGTAGTAAGCGCCAACCAGCCAGTTAAGGGGTCCGTCAAAGTTGCTAGACACCAAAATTTCGTGTGAGGATTCAGGTGCGGTGTAGTCAATCACATTGAGCTGATCATGGAAGCGGTTGGGCACACCGGACTCCGTGGGAGACAGCGGGATGAGCAGGCAATCTGTCAGACCAATGTTATCAAGGCAATCCTGCGACACCGTGGGATCAACGCTACTCGGTACTGGTTGGTGCCGTCAACGTCACGACTGCTGATCGACCGATAGTCACTATCCGAGCCGGTATAGCTCAGGCTTATCGTATCGGTGATTTGCCAGGTAGCTGAGAGATTCCACATCTGACGCTGATTATCCTTGGCGGCAGTCCGGTTCAGGTTCACTTCATTGACAAGATCGTCACAGAGGTCGAAGCGCCAGTTGCCGGCATTGCGCGTGATACCATCGATGGTCTCGTAGCCAAGCCAGGGGTTGGCAGCGCAGTTGCGTACAGACGGAACCGGCTCCGAATACATAAACCAGTTATGCACTGCACTCTGGCCAGCCTGAATCAGGCGATCACGGGCAATATCAAACAATACAACCGGCGTTCGGTTAATACCCTTGTCTTCGTAATCGGTGTAGGCCAGATTGATATCAAGGCGATCGCTCAACCAGCGCAATTGTGCCCTGACACTTTGCTCGTCAGGCTTGTCGTAATCTTCACCGAGGCCAATGTTCTTCTGTGCTCCATCGCCACTGTAGTCCTGCAGCGTTAACCGAAACAGCAGATTGTCGACGATAGGCCCGCCACCGGCGATACCTATCCGGGTTGTGGTCTGGTCGGTCACTTCAAGCAGCGTGTTGATATCCCACTCTTTGGTTGGCCGCTTTGAGTAAAGGCTGATAGCACCAGCTATCGAATTTCTGCCGTGAAGCGTGCCTTGCGGGCCTCGCGCCACCTCGATTCGCTCCAGGTCAAAATTGTTGGCAATTGCGCCGTCCTGACGGAGGGAATATGCGCCATCGATGTAAGTCGCCACCGCAAGATCGGTGTGCTGCTGACCAGACAGCTTGGAACCCACGCCCCGAATAACGGTTCCGTGTCCGGTACCCTCGGTGTTCTCGCCAAACTGCAAACCGGGAACCAGATTTTCA
The DNA here is from genome assembly GCA_964351065.1 of uncultured Pseudomonadales bacterium. GTDB lineage: Bacteria > Pseudomonadota > Gammaproteobacteria > Pseudomonadales > Azotimanducaceae > JANQJA01. The sequence goes on along the minus strand of CAYGNA010000500.1, from coordinate 1,737 downwards.
AGATCGTCCTGATTTGTCAGTCCAAGTTCCGCGAGCCTGTCGCCGCTAAATGCGGTAATCGCTGACGGCACGTCGAGCAATCTCTCGGATCTTCGCTCCGCAGTGACCTTGATCTCTTCAATATAAACACGTTGTTCTTCAGCAGCAGCTGCCACGACAGGTGCGCTCGCGGCTGCAGCAACGGCCACAGTCGCCGCTACATTTGCCATTTTTCGCACAAACGAGGGTTGGTTCAGATCCAGTTTGGCCCTGAGTTCAGCCAGCGGCCTCGTTACAATGATGGCACCACCTTCTGTTCGATGGAGCAATCCCGTCCCGGCAAGCAGAAGGTCCAAACCCTCGTCGACCGTATACCGGCCAACGAGGCCCGGTGTGACGAGATCGCGTGCGTCATTGTGTACCAGCACCGACAGCTCTGCCTGTTTACCAAAAAGTATCAAGGCAGGGCCAATTTTCTGAGTTGGAATGTTAAGTGATATGCGTCGGTCAGCAACCTCGGCTGAATCACTATTTAGCGTGCGGATTGGCGTGCTCGTTGCCATTGGCATGGACAAGTCTCCCTTATTGTTATCGGCGTAACCCCAGGCACTGACGATGAGAAACATCGCCGCAATCAGCCCCCTTCCAGCCAACGACAATCCGAAACGGTGAGACCCTAAATTTTTTTTGTAGATTCTCTGCACGAATCATTATCTCAAGACGAGTTATAGAGAACCGTTACCTCACCTGACTCCCTGATGGCGGTAACAGGTACAACTGTTGAAAGGAGATCTACCATTTTCTCCATGGCGCGAATCTGGATGATGCCAGTAACAGGATGGTCTGGTACATCGCTTGCAACTCTCACCTCGCCAGGTATGTATCGCGAGAGTTCCTGCACTACTTCACGCAGTGGCGTGCCGTCGAAAACCAGTTTGCCTTCCTGCCAGGCTAATTCCTTGACCGAATCAACCTCTCGCATGCGGGCCAGTCGACCGGCTGTATCCACCTCTACCTGCTGGCCCGGTTCAACAAAAACGCGGGATAGCGCGCCGTCTGCGGGTACATCGACAGGGTCTATCTCAGACGAAGGAGCGGTAGGGGTGACGGCAACTTTGCCCTCGACAACCGTCACTCGAATATCATCAGTGTCCATTCGGACAGCAAAGCGTGTTCCAATAGCGATCACGCTACTATTGCGCACCCGGACAACAAAGGGTCTTAGTGGATCATGCACTACATCAAACAGAGCTTCACCGCGTGACAACCATATCTCGCGCACCTCGCTGGTGTAGTGAATTTCAGCGGTGGATGCGGTATTCAGGTGAAGCTGTGAACCATCCTGCAATATCACCCTGTGCTGCTCGGCTACAACTGTCTCATAAACGGTATCAAGCCCAGCGCCAGGTTCTGCGTCGGGTTCCTGAAGAATTGCCACTGTCACCAGGACAAGCGCCGCGAGACCGGCAGCGCCGGCGTACCAACGGGTCGCACGCCGGCGAATTCGAATCCCTTGCTGCAAGTTAAGCTGCGACAGTTCGCGCCTGGCCCAGGGTTCAATCCCGTCGAGATCACCCCATAGATGTTCCACGCGCTGCCAAGCTTCCCTGTGGTCCGGGTCAGCCGTCAGCCATTCGCGATACGCATGCTGTTCTGCGCTGGAGACATCAGGCGCTCGCAGGCGATTAAACCAGCGGATCGCTTCCTGGTTCGTCTTGTCGTTCATTCGCCTTCTCCGTAAACGGAATCCAGCAGTGC
>CAYGNA010000499.1:0-3163 GCA_964351065.1 uncultured Pseudomonadales bacterium | reverse complement strand
ATATTGTCTTCATTCACCAACACCGTGAGTGGCACATTGGACCAATTGACGACGTGTCCCAGCACATCCCCGCGCTGAAAGAAGCGCCCTTCCAGGCTCCTCTCATTTTCGATCAGCAGGACTCCGGTATGCGGCGCCCTCAGTTCCAGTTGTTTTTGCCGGCTCTCTGACTCTCGCCAGACTTCTCGGTTGTATTGATATTGTGCCCGCTGGACATTGGCTTCCGCCGGATTGGCAAACGCGGCATTCAGTCGTGCCTCTGCTTCTTCAACCCGTCCTTTCTGCAAGGCTACGTCGGCGTCAAGAAAATGACTGTCAAAACGAATGAGCACATCACCGGCTGATACAGTCTCTCCGCTGAGCGCGCCAATATCGGCAACGTAGCCAGATATCGGCGCGCGCAATTTGCTCTGCTCTGATGGCAAAAGTGCCCCCTCGGCGCTGGTGGTCAGGGGAAAGGGAATAACTGCCACTAAAATCCCCAGACCAGCCACCAGTGCACCGCCGGTGGCCAGGAGTTGATGTCGCTTTTGGTAAAGGGCAGGATCCGAAAAGGGTGCCAGCATCATCGTACCGAGCGGCTTTACCAGCATCAGGTAGATCGACCACAGGGCCAGCAAAGTTCCGACAAACAGATATTTTGTACTGAGAAACAACGCGATAGCAATCATAACCACCAGGCGGTAGCTGAACGCTGCGATCGCGTAACTAACCATCAATACGCGCTCTTTGGGTCGGGCTTCTGGCGTGACCAGATTTTCTATCCTGAAGACGTACCGTTTGCAGAGATAAAAGAAGTACTGATTAGCCCGCGTTGCCAGGTTGGGAATCTCCAGGTAGTCCGCCAGCACATAATAGGCATCAAACTTCAGGAGCGGGTTGCCATTAAAGGCCAATGTAGAAACCCCGGCGATCAGCATCGCGTTGAACAGCATGGCGCGAACGAACCCGGGCTCCACCTGCGCCCACAGGATCATCGCCAGCGCGGCGATAAACACTTCAACCAGAATGCCGGCTGCCCCGACGAGCATCCGGTGGTACTTGCTCGAGAACGCGGTCGCAGCACTTGCCTCAACATAGGGAACCGGGAAAAAAACCAGCATCATGAGGCCAATCTCATGCACTTCCCCACCCCAGCGCTTGATCACGTAAGCATGGCCCAACTCGTGAACTGCTTTGATAAACGGGTATAAGCAAGCAGTCATCAGCAGGTTGTTCAATGAGAGAATGCGGTCACTGCTGTTCTGCATCAGCGCCTCCCAATGAGTGGCGGCGGTGGCAAGCCCAATGCCGACAACGATCAGCCAAAGCAGCAAGCCAAAACGACCCAGCAGTGGCTTAACAAGGGCCATCGTGCGGTTAAGGAATTTTTCCGGGTCCCACAGCGGTATGCGTATTGCGAGCGGAGACTTGAACTGATTCACCAATCGCTGCTTTTCGATGGCGGTATGTCTCTGGTTCAGTGCGGGAATATCTGGCAGTTTGTCCGAGTGCAGCACATTGGCCTGGAACAACTTGGATACAAGTGCAATGACTTCATCCTGAGATGGCAATTCATCACCAAGCAGGCGACACGCACGTTGCCAGATATCGTCGAGCCGGCGTTGCCCGTCCATCAACCCGATGATTCGATAAGACTCGGTCGAAAAGCGATGGTATTGCCCCGTTACCTTATCCTGAAGTACGTACCACACCTGCCCCTGGTAAATATGGCGGTGTATCTCCGTTTGAGGCCTTAGATTGAGAACAAGGTCTTTGACCAGGTACCAGGAAGTGCTGTGCAGGCTTTGGGACATCGGTTAACCCCACAACCGCCATTGCATTAAACGCAGCCATTCCCGCATTTCACGCGTCCAGATACCAAGCAGGTTCCGTCGGTCGATTTCAGTTTTGCCAATGCCCTGCATCCCGGGCCGCAAATATTCTGCCGCTTCAAGCAGTTCAGCTTCCACAACAAAAAACGTGGCCCCATCCTTGAACACGGTTTGTGGTGTCAACTTGGTAATAGTGAAGTTGAAAGGTGTATCTGGCAATGCTGACAAATACAGCACACCTTTTTGTCCCGGTTCTACTTCCGCGATGCGGGATTCCCTAATGTTGAGCAGCACGCGATACGCGTTCAAAGGTGAGATTTCGAAGAGGACTTCACCTATTTTCACCGACCCGCCCAGACGCTGGCTCAAGTCACCGCTCAATAACAATCCGTCAAACGGCGCACGCTGTGTGGAACGTTCAATCTGGCTGTTGACGAGTTGTAACTGTGCTTCTGCCTGGTCCAGCTGTGCCTGGATGATATTGGCACTTGCCGCGTCGCGGCTCGCCGTCGCCTCCAGGTATTGGCTTTCGTAACGACTCTTCTGGCTAATCCAGCGTAACTTTTCCAGCTCAAGCTCCCGCTTGTCCAGCTGCACGATCAGGCTACGGGCAGACACCACATCACCTGCCCGAACCGGTGCTTCATCGACGAACCCATCATAAGGCGCGACAATGGCTCGTTGCTCGAAGGCAGCAAGTTGGGCATCTGCGGAAAGCCTGTAGTCTCCCTGGGCAAAGGCAAACAATAGAACGAGGAGCGCACCGGTGACCGCACCCAACTTTCTTGCGATATAGCCGGGACCAAACAGCTTTTCCAATTGGTCCTTGCCTGCATCGATAATCTTTCTCACCAACGAACGGCTGTTTACCTGTTTATCTTTCAGGCTTAGCGCCGCCAGACTGAGCAGGCTCTCTGCATACTCAATCTCAGGCAATTCAAAAGGCTGGATTAACTCTCTTTTCAACAGAATGACGGCAAAACAGTCGTCATACGCGAACAGCGGAATCACCAGCACTGCACTCTGGTGTTCTTGCGACAACATACGGCTGGCAAAGTTGACAGCGGCCGGCCTCGCGTCTTCCATTTCACTAACATCGTCACTCGCCGGATAGCTAACGGATTGCTTCTGGTCGTACGCTTCATTCATCGCATCTTCAATGCGACGAATCAGGTTCATTTGCTTACCAAACTGTGCACTATTCGAGAGATGGCATACACGGGCGCCCTGCACATCGGTCAACCCCATCGCCACCAACGAACAGTTGAAGTGGATCGCCAACTCAGAGACCAACAGCAACCTGGCGCTGGAAAAACTCTCCTGGTCCAGGACTTTGCTGTAAAAATCCA
>CAYGNA010000498.1:0-3182 GCA_964351065.1 uncultured Pseudomonadales bacterium | reverse complement strand
CTCACGTACATACTGGTGGCTACCGCGAATGCCCTGACTGCCGCCAGTGGAGAATGACTGCCAGACACGGTCCCGTTTTAGATTCTCACCGGGTGTTGGGTATTCCCAGGTGACATTGTCCCAGTCACATTCCAGTTCCTCAGCGACGAGTTGGGCGAGGCCCGTCAGCGTGCCCTGGCCCATTTCGGAACGGGCTATCCTGATGGTGACGGTATCGTCGGGCGCGATGACAACCCAGGCATTGACCTCATCCGGTGCCGACTTGTGGTGATCAGCAAATGCAAGTTTGCTGCTCATGGGCAACACGAGTCCCAGCGACAGGCCAGCCCCGGTAGAAGCAGCACCAACAACAAACTGGCGGCGGGTAACATTGATTGATTTCATGGCCATCTCCTTTACATCACCTTCGTTTTTTTGCTGTTGATCTCGGCAGCGAGATGAATGCCTTCACGCACGCGCTGGAAGGTGCCGCAGCGACAGATATTGGTGATCTGGTTGTTGATGTCAGCGTCATTGGGATTTGGCTTGTTTGCCAGCAGCGCTGCCGCGGCCATGATCATGCCCGGCTGGCAGTAGCCACACTGGGGCGTATCGAGTTCAGCCCAGGCTGTTTGCACCGGGTGATCACCGTTTTCGGAAAGCCCTTCGATGGTGGTGATTTTCTGCGAGGCGGAAACGGCGCTCACAGGAAAAATGCAGGAACGAATGGCCTGGCCATCCAGATGCACGGTGCAGGAGCCACACTGGGCGATACCACAGCCATACTTTGTGCCAGTCAGGCCCAGTTGCTCGCGGATAACCCAGAGCAGCGGTGTATTACCGTCGACGTCGACGGTGACCTGCTTGCCATTGATGTTCAGTGTTGCCATGTTGCTGCTCCTTGCAGTGTGTCGCGGTTGTCAGTGCCGGGCTGATTTGCCTTAACTATTAAAAAGCGTATAAGAATTTACGCCTGACGACGCGTCAACCCGGTTATATCTGACTGATGTAATGATTTAGCTGATAGTGCCCAGAACGTTCTACGCAGGATATCGTAAAGCCGATTGAATTGGGCCGTTGATGTCTGCACTGAATTGTAAAGCCCCTGCGATTCTTTTTCAGATCATTGTAGGTTCAGAATCGAAAGCTTGTTGTGTCCCCTCGACGCACTCTGCAACGACATGTTCTATTGATGCTCAGGTGATGCTCAGGCCGCGATCAGTTCGTTCACAAATTGTTGCACGTTCTCCAGCGCCTCAGTCGCTTCTGGCAGGTGTGGGGCTGCCTGGAATACATGAAAAGCCCGTTCCCAGACCTGGTAGCGGGCGATCACGCCATCCCGCCGGGCATTGTCTGCCAGCCTGGAAGCATCATCGAGCAACAGTTCTGCATCGCCAACCTGTATCAACAGGGGTGGTAGTCCTTTCAGACTCGCAAAAACGGGGGAGACCAGCGGGTCTGTCGGGTCAGCGCCGGCGTAGTAGGTTTCTGCAATCTCCAGCAGCGCAGGCAGTTTGATCATGGGGTCAGCCTCGGCGCGACTGGTTGCGCTCTCACCGGATGCGGTGAGGTCTGTCCAGGGAGAGAAGAGGAAAGCGCCGCTGGGCATTGGCTGTTTCTGGTCGCGCAGGGAAAGTAATGTGGCCAGTACGAGGCCGCCACCGGCTGAATCGCCACCCAGGATGATCCGAGCGGGCGTGCAACCCTGATCAATTAGCCACAGGTAGGCTGCAACACCATCTTCCACTGCGGCAGGAAACACATGTTCCGGCGCCAGGCGGTAGTCCACGCCAAGTACCCTGGCACGACACACCCGGGACAGGCGCCCCATTAACTCGGTGTGGGTATCCAGCGACCCCATGACGTATCCACCGCCGTGAAAATAGAGCAGGGTCACGTCCTCCCGAACATCCGGCGCACACACCCAGCGACCCGGGATGCCAGTAATATCAACAGCTGTGGTGGTGATATCGGCAGGCACGGGGATCTGGGCCTGCGCATCTTCCATGGCCTGGCGCCTCTGCTCGATGGTCAAGCCGTCATCGCCAACACCGTCGCTCTGGGTTCGCATGAGTTCCATGAGCGCTTTCATTTCTTCGCTTTGCATTGTTCCCTCTCTTTCTCTCTGGCTCTTTCTCTCGCGCTCTTTCTGCGAATTCTGAGATATTTGGTTGCTCTAATTATTGGAACAGCTAATGGAACAGCGCTGGGTTTTTCAGCATGTAAGCAGGCCCGTGTGGCTGGTTGATTGCCGCGTTTTCGCCGTAGATTGCTTCTTTCATCTTGCTGTACACCTCGCGGTTTTTGCCGAGCGGCGCAAGTTCTGCTGCTTTGGCCTTTGCCGTCTCGAGCAGTGAATCGATTGGCGCAATGGCCTGGGCAATACCTGCGGCCAGCGAATCGGGACCACCCCACCGGCGCGCCTGCAGCACGGTTTCCATGTAGACGTTGGCAGACATCTTGTGGCGAAAAAGGGCAAGTTCGGGATTCGGGATCACCATGCCAATGGCAACCTCGTTGGCACACATGAAGCCGCGGTCCTCACGCTGAAACCTCATGTCGTGGCAGAGTGCGCACATAAAGCCGGCACCAAATGCGTGCCCGTTAACAGCGGCAATGGTTGGCACGGGCAGGGTAATGATGCGTCCCATCAGAGTCATGAATTCCGGGCCAAATGCCGCAACATCGCCGCCCCGGTGGTTGGGGTCGTCACTTGCTCGCCAGTCAAGATCCAGGCCATTGGAGAAAAACTTCTCTGAGCTCGACGTGGTCACCAGCGCGGCGGGCCCTGTACTGGCTTCTACTTCATCAAGCGCACGTGCCATTTCTCTGACAAAAGTTGTATTCCAGCGGTTTTCACCATCGTTCATGGTCATGACAAAAACATCACCATCTCGTTGCAGTTCAATCATGAGTTTTCCTTGTTTGTGGAGTTTGGAGTCGGGATGTACTGGCGCGAGCGCTGAAAATTGCTCTTTGCGACGCCAGTGCGTGCGTAACCACCTTGTTGAGGTGCGGTTCTTTCCTGATTGCGGGACGTGGTCATCAGCGCAAAACTTTCGAACGCAGCCTCAATCTCATGCGTGAACCCCTGTGCGTCCAACATATGATTGATGGTGCGTTTGGTGGTCTCGACGCCCATGGGGTTACTCAGGTAGTTGGCAGCAACGGCATTGGAGTTTAGGTAACAAAACCCACCAAAG
>CAYGNA010000497.1:0-3184 GCA_964351065.1 uncultured Pseudomonadales bacterium | reverse complement strand
ACACGGTCATCACCTATACACCCGTCAGGCTTGCCGCATCTCGTGCTTTGCGCGATAGCACAGCTGGATGACAGATCACTAAAAATCAGTGTTTCAGCCCGGATTGTTTTTTGGTCGACATATTCTTGTCACTGGTGGCGGCTCGGGTATCGGTCGCTGCATCGCACACGAGCTGGCTCACCTGGGCGCTCGCACGGTCATCATGGGTCGCACCGAACACAAACTGCAGACGGTTGCACGTGAGATTGCTGACGATGGCGGCAAAGTTGACATTGCCGTCTGCGATGTCCGGGACGAAGCGAGGGTTAATGAATCGGTTGAACGGATGAGTAAACTGCAGCCCATTGATGGTCTGGTCAATTGCGCTGGTGGGCAATTCACTGCGCTGCTCAGCGAAATGTCGGCTAAAGGGTTTGACGCTGTGGTCAGAAACAACCTCACAGCAACGTTTATCGTTTCCCGCGCCGTCTACGATCATTCCATGCGCAGTGCCGGTGGCGCCATAGTCAACATTACTGCTGACCATCGCGGCGGCATGCCACTGATGGGACACAGTGGTGCCGCTCGGGCTGGCGTGGAGAACCTGACTGCGACCGCAGCACTGGAGTGGGCAGAAGACGGTATCCGCATCAATGCAGTCGCTCCGGGGTATGTCGAATCAAGCGGGTTTGACACTTACGCCGACGAGCGGATGAACCGCGCTATAAGAGAATTCCCGTCTCACACGCCACTCGGCCGATACGGTTTGGAAGCTGAAATCAGCAGCGCGGTCTGTTTCCTGCTGAGTGAGGCGGCAGCCTTTATCACGGGACAGGTACTTCACATTGACGGTGGTTTCGGGTTAAACACCAATACGCCGATGCAACCTCGGGGTGAAGCGCCCAAGCCACAGGCCTCTTACGATGGTTTTCATCGCAGGGTGCGTCCGAAAATCCTCAAGGGCGAGTGACGCCGCAAATTCAAGACCCTGTAAAATTACCTGGTCGCCGCTCAGAAACCGCCAGGACACCCTCTCTGGCATCGCCGGTGCGTAGCAGGCGATTCTGTTCTGCCAGTTCATGATCAGTCGCCATGCGAACCTGCTCGGCGAATTCCCCCCGCAGTGTTTCACGTATGGACATCACAGCGAGCGGTGCCGCACCGGCTATCTGCCGGGCTTTCTCCCGCGCCACTTCACGAATCGTATCTTTACTCACGCAGGCATCGAGTAATCCCATTGCACAGGCCTCTTCCCCCCGTACCCGTCGCCCGGTATAAAACAAATCATAGGCATGCTGCTGCCCGACAAGTCGTGGCAACGTGAAACTGAGGCCAAAGCCGGGATGAATACCCAATTGGGTAAAGTTAGCCGCCATCCTGGTGTCGGGACAGCCAATTCGAAAGTCCGCCGAGACAGCCAGACCCAGCCCACCACCAATCGCGGCACCGTGTACGGCGGCAACAACGGGCTTTCTGGTAGCGAACAAACGCACTGCCTGATCGTACAGGTGATCGCTTACACCTTTCTTGTCGCCGCCCTCCAGCCCTGTGGGGCTAACGCCGCCCTGAAAATTTGCCCCTGCGCAGAAGGCCTTGCCCGCTGAGCAGAGGAGAATGACCCGGCAGCGATTGTCATCGTCCAGCGATTCATAAGTCTCCGCCAGGCTGATCAGCATCTCCATGTCAAAAAAATTGTAGTCGCCGTTAGTCATTTCAACCGTGGCTACATAATCGTTGTCAACCGACACGTGTAATTTTTCAGTGTTCGTCACCTAATCTCCCTGCTCTTTCGTCCGCTGTGTAATCACCTGGTCTGCTTCCAGCGCCTGAATCTGTTCTTTAGTGAATCCCCATTCAGAGAGAACTTCCCGGCTATGCTGCCCCGGTCGGCAAGGTGGCCGACTTATTTCAGCGGCAGTTCGGCTAAACCTGGGAGCCGGAGCCGGTTGAATGATCCCTGCGACATCAACGAAGGTTTCGCGCTGTACATTATGCGGATGCCCGGGACTTTCACCGAGGCCCAGTACAGGTGCAAAGCAGATGTCGGTGCCCTCCATGATCCGACACCATTCATCCCTCGTTTTCTGGAGGAACAGTTCCGTCAGATGCTTTTTCTGCGCCGGCCAGTTCTCCCGATCCATCTGCCGAGGCAGCGAATCTGCTTCAAGCCCAAGCTTTTCCATAAGCTCCGCATAAAACTTTGCTTCTATGGAACCAATAGAAACGAATTTGCCATCTTTGGTTTCATACACGTTATAGAAGTGCGAGCCGGTATCAATCGCATTAGCACCCCGGTTATCAGCGAAACCGCCTGAAGCAAACATGCCATAAAACATGGTCATCAGCGAAGCTGCGCCGTCCGTCATGGCACAGTCAATGACTTGTCCCTGCCCTGATGAGCGTGCCTCGAGCATGCCTGCCAAAAGTCCAAATGCCAGATACAATGCACCGCCGCCGAAGTCACCCACCAGATTGAGCGGCGGGACAGGTTTGCCGCCCTCAGGACCAATGGCATGCAATGCACCGATCAGGGAGATATAGTTGATATCATGCCCGGCTGCATGCGCGAGTGGTCCATCCTGCCCCCATCCTGTCATCCGCCCGTATACCAGTTTCGGATTGCGCCCCAGGCAGATGTCGGGACCAAGCCCCAGCCGTTCCATCACCCCCGGGCGAAAACCTTCAATCAGTCCATCTGCCTGCTCTATCAGACGCAGCACTGTATTGACACCTTCGCTGGTCTTCACATCAACAGCCACCGAACGACGACTTCTCATCAGGAGGTCTGCCCTCGGGTCCCTGCGCAGCCCCAGATCGGCGCCGGTCGTTCTATCCACACGAACAACATCAGCACCAAGATCGGCCAGTAACATGGCACACATCGGGCCAGGTCCGATGCCGGCCATTTCTACAATTTTGACACCCTCAAGCGGACCCATCAGCCAACGCCCCCGAGAGTTACCCTTTCAAGCGCCCTGCTGGCTTCTTCCATGATTTCCAGAACAACCTCACCGGCAGATTTGACCTCGGTAATCACCGCGGCGCTCTGTCCCATGGCACAAGCACCGATCTCAACTTCACCGTCGCGTCGGCCTGCCATGTACGGATCCTGACCCAGCCAGGTAGCGACATTTCTCATCTGCAGCGGAAACGGTTCAATGGTCTGTTCCAAATCTGCACTCTCCCACGCCTTTGTGGTCTTGTT
>CAYGNA010000496.1:0-3188 GCA_964351065.1 uncultured Pseudomonadales bacterium | reverse complement strand
TTTCCCATCTATTTTGGTGACACCTTCTCAGATGTACCACGCGGCGACTGGGTGGCTTTTGTGACAGCGGCGGGTACCCTGCTTGTTGCACGAAATTACGAGAATGCGGCTGACACTCTAGGTGTGAAAACGGGCGACAAGGTGACGTTGTTTAACTAGTGCCTGGCGCGGGGATCTCTCCGCTTCGCGGCTACGCCGCTACGGTCGAGATGACTGGGAAGAGCGACGCTGCGGTCGAGAAGACTGGGAAGAGCGACGCTGCGGTCGAGAAGACTGGGAAAATCGACGCTGCGGTCGAGAAGACTGGGAAGAGCGACGCTGCGGTCGAGAAGACTGGGAAAATCGACGCTTCGGTCGAGGTGACCTGGCAGGGGCGTTTCAGCCGGCTGACGGCTCAGGCTCCCGGTACAGATAGCCGGCCACATGATCCCGGCCCTGCTCGACCGCAAAGGCCAATGCCTCTCCCGCGTGCTCCATCAACTCCTCGGAAGACTCGGTGCCGTGGAATTCGGTTAGCCCACCTGAGGCGGTAATCTTGATGTCATCCGCCTCGGTCACCTGGATCTGGCCAATCAGTTGGCTGATACGATTGATAATGCTGAGTGCGTCTTCCTCACCGCAACCGGAGAGCAACAAACCAAACTTGTCAGCCTCCAGCCTTGCCAGCGCATCTGATTCACGCAGCGCTGCCTTGACGATGCGGGAGAACAACTGGAGCACCTCGTTGCCACGACCAAGCCCCTGGTTTTCGATAATCTCGCCAAACTGGTCAACCTGGGCAATCGCCACCGTAAACTGGTATTTGCCACGCTCTGCCATGGCTCTATGCTGGGCAACCAGATCGAGAAAATGTCGTTGGTTGAAACATCCGGTCAAATCATCCAGCGTGGTAACCTGGTCGAGGCGTGAACGCATGTTTGCCATTTCGCCTTCAATTGCCTTGATCTCTGCAATTTTCGCTTTTAGTTGATCTGCATGTTCGGCGGCCAATCTGCCTATCAACAGGGCCGGAATAACGCCGGTGAGCAGCATCGCAATAACAACAATCACTATCTCAACGGTTGTCGGTTCGCTCAGCAAAAGTAATACAAGGCCAAGTAGGACAATGGTACTTATGCCGAGCAACAGGTATATCCGGGTTTTTTGCATCGAAGCTCTTTCCGTTGAGTGGAGCCCAGTCGGTGGACGCGGCGCTGGCCTTCATATGGCACTCGCCCTGCAATGATGCAATCATCTACCGTCACAAATCAAATTCTTCAGACCAGTGGAAGTACCTATGACTGCCCTGCTTTTCCTATTCTCTCTGCTTTCCGGTTGGTGGGCCTACAACCTCTACCGCCCCATCCACCACCGCGGCGCAGCCAGCGTGGTCAGCTTTGTCAGTGGCTGGCTCTTGGGTGAACTCGCGATGCACGTTGTTGCTATCCAACTGTTTATTGTCTTCCTGTTCGCCTGGGCTGGCGCAATCGAAGGACTCGCTGGTGCAATCGCGCTCCTGGTTTTTGTTGTTGCCTGGGCTGCGATGGGCTATTTCTACCTCACCGGTCGAGACGCAAAGGCAACAGTAACAAACGCCCTGCAACAGGGACTGGGCGACGGGTTCGAAGAGTCGATTCCCCAGGAACTGTGGATGAAGTTTCCGAAACAGCCTGACTCCATGCGCCTGAAGCTGCCGTTTGCAGGCGTCGATCCGAGGGTAGAAGTCATCAAGGATGTGCCTTTTGGTAACCACAGCCAGCGGCTGGATATCTACCGGCCACGACGCCAGGTTCAAAATCGACCCGTGTTACTGCAAATCCATGGGGGTGCCTGGACTGAACGGATGGGTAGCAAGAACGAACAGGCTATTCCGCTGATGTCGCACATGGCCAGGCGCGACTGGATTTGCGTCACCGTGGACTATCGTCTGAGCCCCGGCGCTACCTTTCCGGAACACCTGATTGACTGTAAAGAGGGGCTGAACTGGATTCGTGAGCACATTGCTGAGTACGGCGGTAATCCGGATTTTGTTGTGGTCACCGGGGGTTCAGCGGGCGGCCACCTGTGCGCCATGATGGCACTCACCCAAAATGATCCACGGTACCAGCCGGGTTTTGAAGATGCAGACACCAGTGTCTTTGCAGCCGTCCCGTTTTACGGTGTGATGGATTTTACCCGGCCATTTGAATCTGATGGTTCTGCCGACCTGATCGAAAAGTCGGTGATGAAACGCCACCGCCGCGATGGCCTTGCCCCATTCGAACAAGCATCTCCCCTGTTCCTGGTGAGCGATAAGGCGCCACCCTTTTTCGTGATCCAGGGTGATATGGATTCGCTGGTGCCGGTTGATGAGGCAAGACAGTTTGTGAGCGCACTCAGGAAGGTCTCAAAGCAGCCTGTCGTTTATGCTGAAATAGCGGGTGCGCAGCACGCCTTCGACATGTTTCCCTCGTTGCGCAGCGAACACGTTAAACACGGTGTGGAGAAATTCCTCGCCTGGGCATACGCGAACTACCTGGCAAAGGGTTAGCACAAGGTCTGGCCGGCCCGGCCCGACTATTCGTAACGCGCTGAGAACGACGGGTCAATTAGCGCAAAAAATTGGTCGAGCATACGCAGGGTCAGCCCCCAGACAACATGCTCACCCACGCTGTAACCGGGAAAAGACATGGTCTGGCCGCCAACCTCAAACTCATCATGGGTGAACGAACTCCCCGTGTACATATCGTTAAGAGACCCCCACAGGATATCCGCCACCTCGTAGTTCATGGTGAAAGTTGGCGCAGGCTCCGTCAGTACGTACACATAAGGCTGCACCACCATGTCGATGTTGCGACCCCGCGGGTTAGCGCGAACGGGTTCTATAATGCCGCAATAGCGCGCGGTGCACGTCAGGTCGAGACCAATCTCCTCAAGCGTTTCGCGCTCGGCAGTCTCGCGCAAGGTCCTGTCGATCGTTTCCTTGTGTCCTCCAGGAAAGGCCATGTGTCCGGACCAGGGATCACCCTCTTTGGTCGCTCGAAGGATAAAGAGCGCCTCAAGGTCATTACCTGTTTCCCGCAGTATTGCTGCCACCGCTGCCTGTCGAGTCTGTGTGCCGGCTATGGGCTCCGCAGCATCAAATTCACGAATCCGGTTTTCGACATCGGTAAGACTGAGCACCACTGCACTCATTCACCGGCTCCCGGGTGCTCGATCCGGGGAAAGAC
>CAYGNA010000495.1:0-3194 GCA_964351065.1 uncultured Pseudomonadales bacterium | reverse complement strand
CGCCTTGCGGATCTCCCAAAATCCCGGGCACCTTGTCTCCATTAGGTAGACGACCATGTTCATAACTGAGGTTGCCAACAATAATGTTGTTCGCCGTCTCATCAAGGTTGGCTGCTGCAGCGTCACGACCCAGTGAAAACCCATAGCCATGTCTGGAATTGCGAATTTCACTGTCTTTAAAGACGTTCCCCTCAACGCGTCCACTCACGACGTAACCAAGGAGGACACAGTCTCCCCAGCAGTCACGTATCAGAAGCCTTTCGTAGCGGCCGAAACTGCCCTCAATCCTGATTGCCAGCGAACCGCTTTCCGCAAACTCAATGTCTTGTATATGGACATAATCGCCCGTAACGACCATGTGCAATTCACGATTGCAACAACTACCCGCCCCAACCGCAGCCGCAGCATCAAACCCGAATCCTTTAATTACCACTTTCTCATCGTAATAGGGCCGAATCGTGATGGGTTTCGCGGCCGTACCACTCACTGCGACGGTCAGCATGACGCTGTTGCCCCCGACCTTTACGTGGTAATCCCTTGAGTGTTGGTAGGTACCTCCTCGAATCCAAACCTGATGTCCCGGTGCTGCGGCAGCTATGGCCGCGTTGATCGCATCTTCCGGACGATCACCTTTGCCGTCACCATCACCGTCAAAGGTGGCATTGGTATCAAATTCTTCACCCGGCCCAACACAATGAATGTCCAAATCCGGACACAGGTGCGGCCCCACAGCTGCATTGGCCACGTTCACCGAAAAAAGAACAAGGAGGGCCGAAACTATCAACCGCACTCGCATCTGCATCTCCAACCTGCTGTATTTGCGTTAAGTATGAATTGGAGTCCAGCGAAGTCAAGCGCGTTAGCAATGTTAAATGGGGAAGGCCACATCTATACTGCCCCCCAATCGAATTCATGGGGTGTTTGAATGAAGGCGTTGCGGTCAAGGCTTTTGGGTATTCTCGCTTGGTCAACCATAGCGCTTTCTGGTTGGACCGCAGTACTTGTCTGCCTCATCAGGCACCAAAACGAAAATCGAAGTAATCGATCCGGTCGATTGGTGGTAATTGGAACATTCCACAATCCAAACTGGTTTATCTCACACCTTTCTCCACTCGCCCTTAGCAGGGTATCAGAAGTAATAGTAATTACGGACGAGCCACTGATGGCCATCGATGGCGTCACCTACTTTTGTCCACCACCCAAACTATCGCGCATCCTTGGAAGGGCGCCCGCCAAGCTGATCTACGCTAGCAAAGCCGGATTCAGGTTCAAGCCAGAGATGTTTATGGGTTATCACATCTACCCAAATGCCATGATCGCGCTGATAGCGTCTCGACTGTTTGGCGCCACGAGTTGCTACCAGTGTGGTGGTGGCCCAGTTGAAATAGCCGGGGGTGGGTACCAGTGTGAAAACAGGGTGATGTCTATGCTGACTGGCCACAGTGAATTTCTGGAGAGCCTGTTGAAACGGATCTCCAGGGAAATTGATCTGGTAATCGTACGGGGCGGTACGAGCCACGACTATTTCAGTCAATTCGTGCTAGAGGACAACGTCAAAGTTGTACCGGGCAGCATTGCCATCAGCCCGGAGCGGCCTAATTCACTGCGCGACATTGACCTGGTCTTTGTGGGTAGGCTTGAACCCATCAAACAACCAGACCAGATAATTGAAGCGCTCGCACTGATGAAACAGGACGGAGTTAGAGCCGTTACCTGGTTCATTGGCGAGGGCGAACTGGGCACCAGCCTTGAAGCGCTTGTCAGTGAACGGGGTCTTTCAGATCAGGTCAGTTTTCTTGGCAAACGCAGCAACGTCGAAGACCTGCTAAAGAGAGCACGAATCTTTATCCTGACCTCCAGGAGTGAAGGGCTTTCAATTGCGCTGGCTGAAGCAATGGGTGCAGGTGTTGTGCCGGTTGTTGCCAACGTCGGCGATCTTCGCGACCTGGTACGTTCAGGCGAAAACGGCTTTTTGATAGAGCCAGGTATGATTGCAGACTACAGCACCACTATTCGGGCAATGTTACAAAATCAGGAATTGTGGGAGAAAATGTCGCAATCGGCACATTCGACCGTACTTGGTTACAGCGCGTTGCCGGTAATCAGCGCGCGCTGGAATAGCTGTTTTGACCAGCTATCTATCTTCCAAACAGGCCACGTATAGACGACAGAAATAGGGACAAACCACTTGCCCTGGCGAGAAAATCCAGATCCGAATAGTCCCCGGATATCCCAATTCTTTTGAGGCACAGCGGGTTTTCCATCACGCTGTTTAATCCTTCAAGCGTCGTTACTGCAGTGGAGTAGCCACATGCAGCCACCAGGCGAATCGATTCGTGATCAAAATCACCGTTTGGGTAAGCAAAATGACAGCAAGCCTGTCCCGTGTTTTCAGATACCCACTGCCTGGATTCATTCAATTCATCAATCACCCTGGCTTCGCTGGTTCGATTGAGCCGAATGTGTTCCATAGTATGTGACCCCCAACTGATCAATCCGGCGACATTAGCGCGAGAGACATCTTCCTCCCTAAGCAGCGCAATCCACTCGTTGGCTTCGTAATCACCCAACGAAACATCACATCGGGACTCCATGTCCAGAACAAGCTTGTGGACAGCCTCCTGGAAAGAGGACTCGTCAATATGGATAGCTTTTAGCGCCGCGAGGAAGGACTTAAGGACTACGCGCTTGTCCTGGCTCGGGTGCCACTCAAGGCCGATTGTCTGGTCGCCCAATATACAATCAAAGTGTTCAGCCGAGCCAAGTCTGGAAAACGCATAGTCGATTCGGTCAGCCCACAACTGCTCCCTCGACTGCATGAGTCCCGGACAAAGGTATACCGTCGCCTGCATCTTGCGGGCACGGAGTGGTTCGAGGGCGTTGGAGATCACGTTCCGGTAACCGTCATCGAACGTGATGATGAGCGCATTGTTCGGCAAACGCCGACCGGCATGCGACGCTTCCACAAAATCATCCAGGCTGATGACATTGAAGAATCGCTCTATGATTGAAAGATAAACTTCAAAACGAGGCGTACTTACGACGTTTCTTAGAGGCGAATAATTTTCTTCATGCTTCATTATCTGATGAAACATCAAAATGGAGACTTTGCGCCGATTAAAGTACAACCACAGCCGCATCAGGCCGCAGTAATACATGGCTCTCAGAATCAAACTTCGCAACGTCCCTACAAC
>CAYGNA010000494.1:0-3212 GCA_964351065.1 uncultured Pseudomonadales bacterium | reverse complement strand
CATGGTGCGATGCTCAGCCAGCTTGTGTGCGCCAGATTCAACCATTGCGTTTCTCCTTTTCTTTTTCATGCTTGCATTTACCAGCCAGAGCTTGCGCCAGGCGAATGAAACGTGCAAGTTTTGGAAACAGGCAAGCATGGTGGAGGGAGGGGTATCGAAAGCAGAACCAAAGCGGTGTTATCGAGAGATGATATTGAGCGCGTTGTGTCCCGGGCATTTAGCGGTTCGTCGATTTCATCGATTGTCGAAATGAAAGATGGATGGTTTAACCGCACTTATCATATTGTCCTTGATGCCGGACGCCAGCATACCGTGCTCAAAGTGGGTCCGCCGGATGATGCGGACGTCATGAGGTATGAGGCAGGGATACTTCAGGCTGAAGTCGGTGCGATGAAACTGGTAGTAGCCAAGCGGGACATACCCGTACCAGCAATACGTTTTGACGACTTTTCCCGGACCGTGTTGCCGTTTGACTATTACTTCATGGATTTTGTCGAGGGAGATACCTGGCAGCATCGTCAGGCGTCGCTAACGGTTGATGAGAACAACCAGGTTGCGGTTCAACTGGGAAAGATCACTGCGTCGATCAATTCGTTCACCCGTGAGCACTTTGGTTTCTATGCTGGCCGCAATCAATATTTGTGCTGGTTCGATGCGTTTCGTGACATGTGTGAAAGCGTGTTCGCTGATGCTGATCGTTTTGGTGTCATAATTGATATTGATCAGCAGGACTTTTTTGGCTGGTTGGTTGAACATAAAGATGTCTTTGATAAAGTAACGGTTGCGCAACTGGTCCACTGGGATCTCTGGCATGGCAATGTGTTTCTGACCCGCGACAACCCACCGAAGATTGCTGGTGTTATCGATTTTGAGCGGGCGTTGTGGGGTGATCCGCTCATGGAGGTGTTCCTGATGTCACCACAGCGTGCCGAACATTTTCTTCTCGGATATGGTCAGGACCTGTTCGCTACCCGCGCGGCGCGACTGCGCAGGGTTTTCTACAACATCTACCTTGATCTGGTCATGATCATTGAGGACGGGCCGCGGCAATACGACGACAAGAGCAGCGTAACAAGGGGCAAACAGCGACTACTGCAGGATATAGGCATGCTCAGCACGCAGGCTGGAGAATAAGAATGACAATCGGATTTCTATCCGGGTTTCGTGCATCTGACGTGGACAAGGTCGGTGGGAAAGGCGCTAACCTGGGCGAGTTGATCAATAACGGCTTTCCGATTCCAGCCGGGTTTGTCATCTGCGCGGATGAGTACGCGCGCGTTATTGCGAACGTGCCGACAAGTAGGAGTCACGCTGAATTTAAGGATGCCATTATGAACTGGCAACCATCGGCGGAATTCCTGGCGGCAATTGCCAGTTGCAATGAGACACTCTGTGTCGAGCGCGGTGGCGATCTGATCTACGCGGTTCGATCGTCCGCCACCGCGGAAGATCTGGGTGATGCCAGCTTTGCGGGTCAGCATGAAACCTATTATTACGTCACCTTTGAAGAACTGGTACCCATGATCAGGCTCTGCTGGACCTCGCTGTGGAACGAAGAGGCGGTCGCTTACCGGGATACACAGGGAATCGATCACCATGGTGTTTACATGGCCGTGGTTGTGCAGGAAATGATTCCGTCAACCATTTCCGGCATCACATTTACTGCTAATCCACTAACAGGCGCGCGCAATGAAGTGGTGAGTGATGCCACCTGGGGCATGGGTGCCGCCATTGTTGATGGTCGGGTGACGCCCGATCACTACGTTGTCAACCGGGACAGCCTTGCGATCACCACCCAGCGAATCGCCAACAAGACGATGATGGTGAGTACCACACGGCCGGAAAATGCTGGTCGAATGATAGACGTGCCGCAACACCTGCAGCAAGCATCCTGCCTTGATGAGCAGCAGGTTGAAGAAGTCACCCGTTGGGCCATTAAATCAGAGGCACATTTCGGCAGTCCACAGGATCTGGAATGGGCGATTTTTGATGGGCGTTATTTCATGCTGCAATCCAGGCCGATCACAACGCTGGCTACAGGCGATGAAGACCCTGTCGAAACCCGCAAACTGGTTCTGTTCAAGGCGGTTGCGGAGAACTTTACCGATCCGCTGACGCCGCTCACGGCAGACGTACTCAGCGGGATATTTGAAATGGGTGTTATGTACCGGGGCAGGCTGTATATGCCGCTTGGCCTGGGCAGGCTGGTCTTGCCTTTAAAGATGACCGATGAAGAGGCCGCCGGGTTGATGTCGATAGAATCGCTCGAAGACTTTGCGCCGCGCATTAACTGGCTGATGTTGCCAGCGACTATACTGTTCTGGTTTTTGTTGTATGTGCTGCTCGGTGTCAGCCAGGCGCGAAGCCGGCGCCAACCTGAAGAATTCATGGAAGTGTTTCGCGAACTTGAGAAAGAAGTTGATCGCGATGCTTCACTGTCTCCCATGGCAGCCATGGGCAAACTGATTGCGATTGCCAAACCCTTTCATCCAATCGGTATGCAGGTCATGCCAGTTAACATAACGTCAGTAATTCGCTACGTGTCGTTGATGGGGCTTCTCAATCGCGTGCTGACCCGCTGGATGCCAGGCATTCAGCGTGATGCAGGCTCGCTGCTATGTTCGGGAAGCTACGGGGTCAAATCTACCGAAATGGGTCGCGCCATCTTTCGCCTGTCAGTGCTGGCGCGCCAGACGCCAATCGTCGCCGAAATATTTCGGACAAAAAAACCAGACGACATTTACCAGGGGCTGGTAGCGCTTGAAGCGGCGGGACCGTTTCTGGCGGCGTTGCATGAGTTCCTGCGGGAACATGGGCATCGGGCACTGAAAGAATTTGAGCTCAGTGTTCCGCGTTTCAGGGAGAATCCTGCACCGGTTCTGGCCATGATCAAAAACTACATGGTCTCAGACTCCAATCCCGACGAAATGGAACAGCACTCAGCTGATGCCCGCGTTGCGCTTGCTGAATTTATTCAGACTTCACTCAGTGATTTACCCCTGGAGAAAAGCCTCCGTTGGCGTTGGCGTGTGATTGATTACCTGGCTGGACGTACACGCCATTTCAGCAAGCTGAGGGAAAATTCGCGTTTCTATCACATCATGGCCTGGCAAACTGCTAGAACGAAAATACTGCGCGCGGAAGCGACGTTGCTGGCCAGCGGCGCGCTGAAAGTGAAAAACGACATTTTCTATCTTGTCTGGCACGAGGTC
>CAYGNA010000493.1:0-3213 GCA_964351065.1 uncultured Pseudomonadales bacterium | reverse complement strand
AATCATGGTTGCGGCAACGTGGGCATCGGTGATGTAGACGTACTGCGAACGGTCATAAAACCACCAGGCGAGCCAGAGAGAGGAGAAGGCAAGAATGCTAATTCCTATCAGATTCGTTGGGGTGAGAACAGGTGAACCGGATCTACTCATGCCCATTACTTCCCGTTTGCGAGTATGCGTTCAAGTACGTTGAGACAAACAACCATTTCTTCATCATCGATATCCTTGAGTATGTCCGACCGCACCGAGGCAGCTATCTCGTGTAACTTCTCCAGCAGTGCAAAGGCTGCAGCAGTGAGATGAATGGATTTGGCGCGCCGATCAGAATCACTCTGTCGACGTTCGATCAGATCGCGCTTCTCCAGCGTGTCCAACAAGCGCACGAGACTCGGCCCCTCAATCCCCATGATGTCTGCGAGTTGCTTCTGGGAGCAGCCACTGCCGGTCTGCTCCAGGTAAAAGAGCGTGCGCCAGGTCGCATCAGTAATGTTGAGGGGCTTGAATGCCTCATCCATGGCGAAACGCACCCGGTTCCTGGCGTTAAAGAGTGCAACAAAGAACTGCTGGCGGTGAGTCTCGGACATTAAGATAGGAAGCTAATGGATAGGATGCTAATTAAATAATTGGAGCGGCACATAAGTCAAACGCTTTGCCATGAGGCGCCATTTCGCCAACTGTAGTCGGCGAGAAAGTTCGGGACACCCATTATTGTTTTTAAGGCGCACACTGTTACTGGCGGTAGTCGCACAACTCATAGCGAGTCTCACATAGCAGATTCTTGTGATGCCCTCGGCATGCCACAAAGTGCAGTGGTTCGAGGCCAGAATAGGATGACGGCTCGGAAGATCCTGCCGCTTACCATGAAGGTTTGCCGGTCGATGGCGGCGATAAGGTCATTGCACTCTTCATGATTTACGGGGAGCTTACGGCAGTTCCCGCGATTCGCGCTCACTGGAAGGCGATTGAGGTATCAGTTTGAGACTACATCTAGATGAAAATGAGTGGATAAAATCCCGACACCCTGAGCGCCAAGGAGCCCAGTAAAACGGGGTCAGTAGCCACGCCACGGTACTACAGAGGGCCAAAGAGGGCCAAAGAGGGCCAAAGAGGGCCAATTGACGAGATTGGCATAATGGCCATCGCCAGCAGCAATCCATTTGGCTGCCAGACCAGGCTATCGCGTCGCAAGCGAGCACCTGATTTGAGTTGGCAAGTGCCGTCTGGCGCGACGAAACCAGAGAATTGCCAGACCAAGCAGAAACATTGCGACCGTCGGCGGCGCAGGCACAGACGCCATTGCAGTCAAGCGAACATCATCAAGAAACAGCTGACTACCCGTCACATCAAGATATTCAAACTCGAGATTCAGGTTGGAACGACCTAACAGGAATGGATCGTCGATATAGATACTGCCGGTCAAGAAGTCTGCAGATGAAACAGCCTCAAACGCATCCAGGAAAACATCATCAAGGAATATGCTCAACCAGCCACCGCTGTGATTTTCAAAGCGATAATCAAAGAGCAGATGAAAGGGCTGATTTGCTGTATCAATTTGGGTGAACAGACTTACGGGTGAGCTGGTCGTTAACCTTGCGGCTCCATCTTGCGCAACGACATTGCCAAGATAACTCCAATCGTCAGTTAACACATCAAACGTAGCGCCCGGTAGCGTGTTGGCGCTCGCAACCGCGATACTGACCGCCTCCCCTTCTGTAGGTTTAAAACCACCCAACTCCCAGGTCTGGGGATAGGGCGTAAATTCCAGATACTTCGTGTCCAGAGCGAATTCTTCGGGTACAAGATCCAGCCCATCTATAGTGCCTACCATCGGGTATTTGTCCTCACAGGTATGCGGATTCGTTGAGGAACCGGGACCACCAGGACTGCCCCCCTGCTGACGGGGAATCGGGATACAACCTACCGCAGGCAGTAAAATAGGGTCCACGATGCCCTCCAACTCCGGCGGTGGCGTAATACCAGCAACGATGCCCATTGCCGCGAGTTCAGCAACGGGTTCTACCCTGATCCCCATGGTATTGCTCACCTTGCCTTTCAAGGTGATCGTTGGTTTGAACACAAACTGAGCCGCATCTTCCGGCACTTCGATTTCAATGTCATCGCCAAGGTTAAAGACAATTGGACTGCCCGTGCCAATATCCAGCGAGACCTCAAATTCTGGTATGTATTCGATTGATTGCGTGGCGTATCCTCGCACGCCAACATTGAGATCAAGGACGGCATATTCCGCTCTTAGATAATCGGTCAATTCAATCTCTTCTGACAGACCAGGGATTCTGAATACGATGGGTGTAAGGGTTCCTGCTGACAAGGCAGCTGCAGTTGTCTTGGCCGCCAGGGTCAGGAAATCATCAATACCCAGCAGCCCCTCAATAAATTGATCTTCGCCGCTGCTCGTCAGCTTCAGCGGTTGGTTTTTCTTGACCTCAACACCCCCCGTTGTCTCAACAACCGGAATCGAATAGTCCAGCTCTACTACGTCGGCAAACTCACCTACAACCCCAGGTATTGCACTGGCGATCTTGTACTTGCCCCCTTTCTTTTTGTCACTCTTGTCTTCCAGGGCAGCTTTTGCGTCACCAAGCTTTTCATCGCGGTTCGATTCCAGATCGCTTTTCTTCTGATCACTGCTCATCTTCCTCTGTTTTGCTTCATCGACGCGTGCGACAGCCTGGTCACGTTCGACTGTCTTGACGTTCTTCTGTTTAGCTACATCCTCTCGACGACTTTCCATTTTCTGGTTCTCTTTGACCAGTTTTTCTTCTTCGGCTTTGAGCTTATCCCGTTCGTCTCGAACATACTGATCATAGGAAAGGTCATCACTGATCGCCTTTTTTCGGGCGTTGTTCTCCTCAATTCTGGCCTCGTACCCAGGCTCCTTGTCTTGCGCCAACTGCTGATTCTGGGCAGCCAGATCTCTGCTTTCCTGTTCCATCGACTGTCGAACGCCCGCGCTTAATTCATTATTCTCAAGCGTTTTATCCCTACGCTGAATTTCTTCCAGGCTCGAATTGTTCGCCTCGATTTGATCCTCATAATTCGCAAGGCTAGCGTCTGCCTTGGCGATCGAATCATTGTTTCGTTTGACATCTTTTTCAGCCTGTTTCTGCTCCTGTTGAATCTGCTTGTTTTCAGCTTCTGCATCGATAACCTCTATTTTTCCAGCTGCCAGTGCTCGCTGGGCCGTGTTGGAGG
>CAYGNA010000492.1:0-3223 GCA_964351065.1 uncultured Pseudomonadales bacterium | reverse complement strand
ACACGGCTCCGCCCCAAAGCGGTGTATCGCGTCCTATCTCGACGCCAAGTGGATGGGTCGACGGGTGTTTTAAGTGATCAGATCATACAACTCAGCAGTGCACATGCGATAAAACGAGGTGCCCCCGAGCTACGGCGCATTGGTTATAGAGACCGTGAGAGTGGGAAGTTTTATATGTTCTTAACGAACAACTTTGCCCTCTCAGCAGCGACGATTGCTGCAATCTACAAAGACCGCTGGCAGGTTGAATTGTTCTTCAAAGCCATCAAGCAAAATCTGAAAATCAAGGCGTTTGTCGGGACGTCAAAGAATGCGATTTTGACGCAGATATGGATCGCAATGATTACCTACTTGTTACTTTCTTTTGCGAAGCACAGCGCACGTGCAGGTTGGACAGTTCAACGAATACTGAGGGTCATCCAGCTGAATCTTTTTGAGAGAAAGAACCTGGCTGACATCCTAAAACCGGATCGGAGTAGGCATAAAAAAAGCGAGCCTCAATTGAGGCTCGCACTGTGATTTACAACTATGGGACAGTAGTGGGCCTGGGCCCCGTTTGTGTTGACTGTAACTGCCAGCCAGGTATTTCGATACTAGTCGAGTCTTTCAATAATGGTGCCGGTACCGAGTCCGCCACCGCAGCACATGGCAATCAGCGCATACTTGCCACCAGTGCGCTCAAGTTCATGCAGCGCCGTTGTAATGAGCCTGGCTCCGGTACTGCCGGTGGGATGCCCCAACGCAATTGCACCACCGTTGACATTGACCTTGGCAGGATCAATAGCAAGGTCTTTCTGCCAGGCCAGCATAACAGAAGCAAAGGCTTCGTTAACCTCAAAGACATCAATATCAGCCACTTCAAGGCCAGCACGTTCAAGCACCTTGCGGGTTGCCGGAATGGGCCCTTTCAGCATGGTGACAGGATCAACACCCACCAGCGTGGTCGCAATGATTTTGGCGCGTGGCTTCAGACCCAGCGCTTCTACAGCATCCGCAGACGCCATGATCACAGCGGCAGCACCATCGGATACCTGTGAACTCGATCCAGCCGTGTGAATCGACTGGCCAGGCACTGGCTCCAGTTTCTGCAAGCCCTCGATGGTGCTGGGCCGTGGTCCTTCATCTTTTGTTATCGTGCGCATCTCACCCGTGGGTTTGAAGTCTTCACCCAGCACAGGCGCCTCAATTGGGACTATCTCACGATCGAACCGGCCTTCTTCCCATGCCTGCAAAGCTTTTTGCTGGCTCGACAGGCCAAACTGATCAGCATCCTCACGAGTAATCTGGTATTCCTCCGCGATCATGGATGCGCCCATAAACTGGCTGGTGGGCTGGTAGTGGCTCATGTAGCTCTCACCCATGGGGGAGCCGTCTTTCATATTTGCACCCAGTGGAACCCGGCTCATCATTTCAACACCACAGCTCATCACGATGTTCTCAATACCAGCAGCCACCATACTGGCGCCGAGGGTCGTCGCCTGCTGGCTGGAACCACACTGCGAGTCAACAGTTGTTGCGGCCACCTCAAGCGGCAGTCCCTGCGAGAGCCAGGCAATGCGAGCAATGTTGAATGACTGCTCACCCACCTGGGACACACAACCACCAATCACCTGGTCAATCTTTTCAGGCGCAACACCGCTGCGCTCAAGCGCTGCCTTCTGCACCTGGCCCAGCAGGTCAGCCGGTTTCAGGCCCGCCAGCCCCTTGCCGCGTTTACCAATGGGGCTACGACACGCTTCAACAATAAATACATCACCCATTACACATCCTCTCGGTTATCGATCGTCAAATAGAATTGGTCAAAAAGCCGGGTCAAAGTTTCGAGCGACAGAATATCGCCAGCCATCAGCTTAAGCAAACAGACGCCCAGTCCAATCGATCTTCTTCACTCACGCAGGTGTCAACAGGAAATGACCATGGGAGGCGGCAATCGGCCGCGCCTTTTCTTCCTGCCAGATCTCTGCGCGCACATTGGCGACCCGGCGCCCCTGGCGTGTGACAATTGCGCGGCCGTAAGTCGCAACGGGGTTACCGGAAAGAAGGTAGTCCACCGAAATATCAACCGTCTTTCGAAATCGCTCGCAGGAAGTATCGAACAGCAGTTGAATCACACTGGTAATCTCCAGCAGCGCACCGATGGCACCACCATGGATCGCGGGCAGCGTCACGTTACCTACCAGTGAATCCTTAAACGGCAGGATCGTCGTGACCTCATTACCCTTGCAGTCAACTTCAATACCAAGAAACTGTGCATACGGTATGTGGGCAATGATTGCGCCCATATCTCCCGCACGCCCCTCTTCCCTCAGTTGCTCAAGAATTTTCATGGCCTTGGCCCGCTGGGCGTACCCAGCATAAAAGAGGCCATGGAACTTGCAATCAGGTCCTCAGGGTCATCGTGAAAGGCCAGCGCCCTGACAAAAGCAATGTTACGGGTCATCCTGAAACACTCGGCTTCAACCATCAAAGCCTGGTCCGGCACAGCCGGCTTCATGTAATCAATTCGGATATCGAGTGTTGCCATGCTTAACCCGTCGCCCCAATCCTCATGGCACCGCACCGCCCAGCCTGATGCGTTATCGAGCGTTGCAGTAATGACACCGCCATGAATGACACCCGTATCCGGGTCACCAACCAGGTGCGCGGCGTAGGGTACTTTAACCAGGATCTTGCGGCCGTTCCGTCCTGCCAGCACCATACCAATAGCCTCACCGTGCGGCGGCATGCCGTGCAATCCCTCTTCAAACATACTCATTTTTCTCTCCCCACTGTGCCTTGGCATAATCCAACGGCTGTCATGCCATTGCAACACTGGTATCCTTCTCATGACACTTATCAACCGAACAGGAGAACCGTGTGGATGTGAAGCAACTCAAGGAGGACCTCGCAGCGGCTTATCGGCTGGCGGATCACTTTGGGCTGTCCGAGGGGATCTGTAATCATTTCAGCGTCATGACGGATGACAGACAGTTTATCCTGAACCGCCACGGCATCCACTGGTCCCGCCTAACGAGCAGTGACATGCTGGTTATTGATCCGGCCGCACCACCTGAAGGCGCAGAAATCACCGCGCTCAATATCCACGGCGCAATCCACGCGACCCACCCGGCGGCAACCTGCGTGCTGCACACGCATATGCCCTACGCAACCGCATTAACCTGCCTGGAGAAACCCGAACTGCGCCCGGTACACCAGAATTCCTGCAAGTTCTATGGTGATGTCG
>CAYGNA010000491.1:0-3239 GCA_964351065.1 uncultured Pseudomonadales bacterium | reverse complement strand
TTGCGCAACCGGTCGATATCAGCACCACAAGCACGCAGGACATCTGCTGCAGCGGCATTATCAAGCAAGGCCAACAGCAAGTGCTCAACGGACATCAATTCATGCCGCTTGGCCCGCGCATCCTTGAAAGCCAGGTTAAGTGTTACTTCCAGATCTCTACTTAGCATTAATGTCGCCCTGCTTGATTAGCCAGCAAGTAGCCGGCACGAATTAAGACCCCTCGACGGACCTCAAATAAACTTTACTCTCTTTTCTGACCGGGTATACAACGTTTTGTCACCAGCGCTGCTAGTCACTGCCATCAACCGCCTCAATTTCAGAAATCAGCGGATGCTGACTTTCCTGGGCGTACTGGTTCACCTGGGCTGACTTGGTTTCAGCAATGTCACGCGTAAAAACACCACAGGTGGCTTTCCCAGTTGTATGAACAGCAAGCATCACCTGCGTGGCCTTCTCGCGGTTCATACCAAAAAACATCTGTAGCACTTCAACCACAAACTCCATTGGCGTGTAGTCGTCATTCAGTAGCACCACCTTGTACATTGGCGGTTCTTTCAGCTTCGGTTTCGCCGGCGCTTCAACAACGCCTATCCCGCGATCTGAATCCGGGCTCCGATCCTCACCACTCGCCCTCGGCTGCAAACTGCTAGTCATATCTCAGAATTACGCGTATCGATTAGTTGAGGGCCAGTTTAACAGCAGTCCGGGTGTGGTCCAAAGTATCGTATAAAGAGACGAACAAAGAGACATACGTGTTACTACCCGCTTTAGATGCGGACGGGCTACGGGGATTCAAGCCCGCGCAGACCAGAACAATTCCATAAGTTTTGTAAGTCTAAATTCGGAGTACTGGCTTGACGCGGCCTTCCCACAACCAATAAAGTTCTCGACGTCAACCGACGCCTTGCGGCGGTTAAACCGATGCTAATGAGGTGGTAATCAGTATGCCAACCGGGCGGGTAAAATGGTTCAACAACGCCAAAGGGTATGGTTTTGTCCTCCCGGAGACCGGCGACGAGGATTATTTTGTCCACTTCTCCTCAATCCAGATGGAAGGCTACAAGACGCTAAAAGCTGGTCAGTTGATTTCTTATGAAATTCTCGAAGGCCCCAGGGGGTCCCACGCGATCAATATCTTGCCGCTTGACGAAGACGCCAGCACTGACTGATGGCGTGACCACAGGGAAACTTTCCCCATGAGCCGACTGCTGCTCTTTAACAAGCCTTTTGACGTCGTTTGCCAATTCCGACCCGTCACTGGCCAACGTACGCTGGCTGACTTTATTGCCATTCCCGGCGTTTATCCGGCGGGCCGTCTGGACAAGGACTCAGAAGGACTTGTGCTACTGACTGACGACGGGAAACTGCAGGCACGAATAGCCCATCCACGTTACAAGCTGGTAAAAACCTATCTGGTTCAGGTTGAAGGTGATATCTCGGCCAACGCCATGGAGCGATTAACTGCAGGCGTGCAGTTAAGTGACGGTCCCACCCGACCGGCCGGTGTCCGCAAGATCCCCGAACCGGTCTTGCCCGAGCGTGATCCACCAGTTCGCTTTCGGGAATCAATACCTTCAAGCTGGATCGAAATCAAAATATCAGAGGGTCGCAACCGACAAGTCAGGCGGATGACTGCAGCAGTGGGTTATCCAACCCTGCGCCTGTACAGGATCAGCATCGGTGACTGGTCAGTCGAACATTTGGCGCCGGGCGAATTTACGGTCCGCAACGTACACCTGCCCACAGCCCGCTAACGGACTATTCTTCAGGCTTATCCCAAAGTTGCGTCGCGTCTGTATCGCTATCCCGCGTTTCGAGCCAGCGCTCTCCACCTGGCGTTTGTTCTTTTTTCCAGAACGTCGCCCGGGTTTTGAGAAAATCTATGATGTACTCGCAGGCATCAAACGCTTCGCCCCGATGTCGACTGGCGACGCCTACAAAAACGATCTGGTCAGTCGGCAGCAACTCTCCAATTCGATGAATCACGGTTGCGCCCAACAGGTCCCAGCGATCACAGGCCTCATCGATAATCGTTGCAATCTGCTTCTCAGTCATGCCCGGATAGTGTTCAAGATAAAGCGTGCTTACGCTGGCCTCTTCATTGATATCCCGCACCACACCAAGAAATGTCACGATGCCGCCCACCTCACTCGACGCATCCCGCAGGATATTGATCTCCATATTCACATCAAAATGTGCAGCCTGAACCAATATACGGGGGATCATGACTAGCCTCCCGTAACCGGCGGGAAGAAAGCGACTTCATCCCCGTCTGCAACGGCGGCATCGGGTTCAACCATTTCCTGGTTAACGGCCACAAGCAGGTTCTCCCGCCCCAGCGCATCACGCCATCGACTGCCTCTCCCGGACAGTGCGTTGATCACATCCGTTACGTTTTGAATGTCCGTGCTCTCAATTTGCGTCGTGGACTCCCCTACCGCCTCGCGCACACTGGCAAACAGCACAACGTTGATCATCGGCGCCAGTCCCCGGATTTGCCACCTTGCTTCTCGAGTAACTGAATGGACTCAATTACCATCCCCTTATCAACCGCCTTGCACATGTCATAGATCGTCAGCGCAGCAACACTGGCAGCCGTCAGCGCTTCCATTTCGACGCCTGTTTTGCCGTCGAGTTTGCAGCGGGTTATGACCCTCACCAGCGATTCATCCGCCAGCACATCAAACTCCACGTCTACGGCACTCAGCGCCAACGGGTGACAAAGAGGTATCAGATCAGCACATCGCTTGGCTGCCTGGATGCCAGCTATCCGCGCTACAGCGAGCACATCACCCTTCTTGTGCCCACCTGCCTCAATCAGGGCAAGGGTATCGGGCAGCATCCGAATACGGGCCTCCGCCACAGCAATGCGGGTTGTCACCACTTTGCCGCTAACGTCCACCATATGGGCATTGCCCTGGCTGTCGAGGTGGGTCAAGCGTGGAGTTGTTTCTGCCATGTGATCAAGCCAATAGAATTGCAGCGGGCATTTTAACCTGTTTACAGGGCAAACAAAGGGTGACATCAGGCGCGGAGGACTTAACGTCTCATTAATCAGATTGTTCGCAGAGATTGCCGGGAGATAGTTTTGGCCGCGCAGCCTGGACTCGCGGTCGGGTCGGGGAAGAGGCCTTTCGCCGCCTAAAAGCGCAGCGCCGCAGCGGGGGAGCAAGACCCACAGGGGCTTGCGGAGGAGAAAGGGTAGCGGGGACCGCCGCAAGCCGCGGCGAAAGGCCTCT
>CAYGNA010000490.1:0-3245 GCA_964351065.1 uncultured Pseudomonadales bacterium | reverse complement strand
ACTCGGCACAGGCTGGCTGGGAGGTATCGAGTCCCCCGAGCAAACCGCCGTCATGGTGCAGGGGATCAAGGCAGCCTGTCGCAAAACAGGACGAACAATCGATGATGATCACTATGGGGCAACCTTTTCGTTTCGTTTTGGTTCTCGCGCTGAGCCTATGGTGCAGCGCGCCGCGGATGGCCTGATGGCGCGAACGCAAAAAGACCCATGGCGATTTATGGTGGCGGGTACGGCAGCGGATATTGTTGCACGGGTTAACGAATATATAGACGCCGGCTGTTCCAAGTTTGTAATGTTACCCATAGCGTCGGGTGATGAAGACATGATGGCGCAGACCCGCCGCTTTATCGAAGAAGTGCAGCCTGCTTTCGCGGGCCAGTGAGCAGGCCGATGTCGAGTGATGAGAAAAAGACAGGTGTGTTTTATGTCAAGCAGCCGCCCGGCATCGTTGTCATGCAGCGCGGCCGGATCCTGCACCATTATAAAAACGTCGGTGAGCTCGTCGAGGCTCACACAAAAGGTGTGGCTGCGCTGGAACGGGAAATGGAAGAAACACTCGCCAGGCACTATCGTCCAGATTAGGCACCCAGACTAGTCGACGATACTCACCCTGACACTGGTTGCGTGCACAAGGTGCTCCATCGTATCGAGGAAATGATGTTTGATGTCCTCGATCCGCAGCTGGCGGTCGATGCTGACCGGCACCCCTTTCAGCAGGGTAATCCAGTCCTCGAGCTGCCGCTCATCCCTGAACGACAGGTCGATAGTGGTATCGAAGTCCTTGATAAAAGGCTTCGATTTGTAGGAGTCGACGTAAACCTCGAGTCGATGCACAGTCATTGTGGCCTCCAAAAAAAGTAACGCAATAATCGAATTGCCATTAAACGACCCACACACGTCTGGTGCTGTGAACGCGATCACATTTGTAATGATGCCGTGACATTGGGTTTCCTGATTCGTGATTTGGTTCACATAAAATCACCAGGGTACAACCCTGGCACCCGCTTTACGTCAGGATCTGCAGGCGCTAGGGTTGGGGCTGAAGCACTTGACGGGCGAAGCCGCATGGACACACTTGCAGTACTGCTTGACGACGGGCTGAGATTTGGTCCGCGTTATTTGCCTGATATGAACTCGGACCATCTGCCCATGGTGCTGTGCGCAATCCAGGGCTTGGGCGGTGAACCGAAAGACATGGTGGCGTTTCGCGACGCTTACCTGCCACAGTTGCAGGAGATTGTGCCTGCTTTGCCCTCGACGAACTGGCGGCAGGATCTTGGCAAAATTGAGCGCTACCCGGCTGTGTTTCGTCTCTTCGATGAGCAGATTGCCCATCATGGTGCGGCAGAAGTCATCAGGCAGGTGCTGCCTGAACTGTGTCCTGGCCTGGCAGCAGAAGCCTTCCATCCCCTGATTCGACTGGGTTACTCGATAACCTTCGATTCGCCGCGGGAGAGTGCTGCTGCGCTGGCTTATCTTGTCTGTTCGTACGTTGCCGTGCCCTGTGATCCTGAAGTGCCGATTGATATTCAATCAGCGTTGTCAGCACAGGTCGGCAGGCGCGCGCCAGATCCAACCGGGCGATTTGGTGCTGGATTGATTGCGCTCCTGCAGCAAAACGAATACACGACCGGTTGCGCTGACAGCTTGCGCACCTGCGCTGCGGTATCTCTGGATATCTATCGTGCGACACGCAACTTTTTTGCCTTGCACATGGTGACCGCAACTCATGCCGCCCGGGCCTGTGCTGACCTGGTGCCGGAAAGGCAAGTGCTGGCGGCACTCACCGGCGGGCTGCTCGCTGCGCATCGTATTGTTGGTGCGCCGTCCTTTGGTCCTGTTGCCCGGGCGCCTCGACCTGGCTCGCTCGACCTGGCGCATGCATTGAAGTACGTCTACTCATGCCAGTCAGAATATGCCGCCTGGGGTGATGAGCGATATCTTGCGGAAATCGACATGTTTCTTGGTGCGGGTCTGGTACCGGCCTGGGTGAAACGGTGATGCTCCAACCACCGCGAAGAACCATGTCCCGGGGCTGGTTAGCTGGTTACCCGCATCAGGCCTTCCTGCATGGATGAGGCAACCAGGCGGCCGTCCTCAGTGTAGAAACTGCCGCGATTAAAGCCTCGTGCGGCGCCACCGCGCGTGGTTTCCTTGATGTAGAGCAACCATTGGCACACATCAATCTCGCGATGTAGCCAGAGCGCGTGATCGATACTTGCCATCTGGAGCTTGTTGCGATTGATGGAATTTCTGTGCGGCACCATGGAGGTTGATACAAGTCCCATGTCAGAGGCATAGGCAAGCAGGCACTGGTGCATCCACTGGCCGGCGGTCACGGGTTGCCTGAATCTGACCCAGACAGGGTTCAGGTTGTCCTCCGCGCGAGGCTTGTCCATGGGGTACACGGAGCGCCCATCAAATGCCCGTTCGCGTATTGCCCAACCCGACAGCTGATCGTTGTTGGGCATACGCCGAGCGATTTCCACGTCATCCTCGAGTTCCGCGGGTCCGGGGAAAGGCTGCATCTCAATCTGGTGGACCAGGCCCTCTTCAACAAGCTGGAAAGAGGCGTCCATGCTGAAAATCGCCTCGCCGTTCTGAATGGCCTTAATACGCCGCGTTGTGAAACTGCGCCCGTCGCGAATCCGCTCGACGTTATAGATGACAGGAACATCAGCGTCGCCGGGCCGCATGAAGTAAGCGTGCAGGGAGTGGCAGGGTCGGTCGGCATCCACAGTTTTTGCCGCGGCGCTGAGTGCCTGCGCCAGTACCTGCCCGCCAAAAAGGCGGGCACCCATTCGGGCCTCGTTCTGGCCGCGAAAGAGGTTAACCTCAATCTGCTCAAGTTCCAGCAGGTTCAGCAATTCCCGGGATTTTTCCTGGCTCATTTTGGCTCCACAAATCAAGCCGCGGAGTCTAGCAGAAATCTGATTCTGCGAGCGCGTTTTGCGTCAGATGCCGATAGCAATTGTGTCGTCTTCCACCTTTAACGGGTATACCTTGATGGGTTCATAGGCAGGGGACGCAGCAACTGCGCCATCAGCAAGGCGAAACTCAGCACCGTGGTAGGGACAGACGATACACCCGTTGTGCATGCTACCGCCTTCGAGCGAAAACTCAGCGTGAGAGCAGTAGTAATCGATAGCATAGAATTTACCCTGGTGTTTGCAGAGCAGGATTTCCTTGCCATCCAGTTCAACAAACATCTGGCCATCATCAGCCAGTTCAGATGTGGCAGCTAC
>CAYGNA010000489.1:0-3266 GCA_964351065.1 uncultured Pseudomonadales bacterium | reverse complement strand
TGGCCGCACCGTCATATGTGTATAAGATACATGTACGCACCCAGCGCCAGCCCCAGCAGCAGCGGCGTAGCAAGCCGATACTGGTCAACAACCAGCGGCAGCACGGGCAACACCATAAAAAGACCGAGCATGCGCACGATATAAAGAAGGCCAACGGCAAGCGCTGTGCGTACTTCAGACTGGTTCATGATTTACTTCGCTAGGAAACAAACGGCGTGTCATCCAGGGACTGGCTTTGCCTGCGCACCGACAAACTTATACTATCTGCCCCTTGCGACTGGCCCCGCAGGAACCGGGCGAAAAAAACGCACGGCCTGCAGGCCACGGAGCATAACAAAATTCGCCTCAACTGACATGGACGCGGGTCCACAGCGCACGGTTTTGTGCGGCGATGTCCACCACCAAGAGCAGCTATGAGCAATATTTCAATACGCGGGGCACGCACCCACAATCTCAAGAATATTGACCTCGACCTGCCGCGCGACTCACTTGTTGTCGTGACCGGACTGTCTGGGTCCGGCAAGTCGTCGCTCGCGTTCGATACACTCTATGCCGAGGGTCAAAGGCGCTACGTCGAATCCCTGTCAGCCTACGCACGCCAGTTTTTGTCGCTGATGGAAAAGCCTGATGTGGATCACATTGATGGCCTGTCACCGGCAATTTCAATTGAACAGAAGTCAACCAGCCATAACCCTCGCTCCACTGTTGGCACCATCACCGAGATCTACGACTACCTGCGCCTGCTCTTCGCCCGCATTGGCGAACCGCACTGCCCTGAACACGGACTGACGCTACAGGCCCAGACTATTAGCCAGATGGTTGACCAGGCGTTGGCTCTGCCAGAGGGTACCGGCATTTTGCTGCTGGCGCCGGTTGTAAAGGGGCGCAAGGGCGAGCACCTGCACATACTCGATCAACTGAGGAAACAGGGTTTTGTACGCGTGCGAATCGACGGCATCGTGGTCGACCTGGACGAAACACCTGAACTGGACAAGAAGAAGCAGCATACAATCGAGGTCGTCATAGACCGGCTCAGAATTCGCCCGGACCAGAAGACTCGGCTGGCAGATTCATTTGAAACCGCTGTAAACGTTGCCGACGGGGTAGCTACCCTTGCTTTCATCGAGGGTGACGATGAAGAGATCGTGTTTTCCGCACGATTCGCCTGCCCTGAGTGTGGTCATTCAATTTCAGAACTGGAGCCACGCCTGTTCTCGTTCAACAACCCTTCCGGCGCCTGTGAGGGTTGTGATGGCCTGGGAATCAAGCAGTTCTTCGACCCTACAACTGTCGTTCAGGATAGCGACCTGTCATTGGCAGAAGGCGCTATCAATGGCTGGGACCGACGCAATATCTATTATTACCAGATGCTGACTTCGATCGCCGAGCATTATGATTTCCGCGTGGACACTCCCTTCAACTCTCTGTCAGAAAAGCACCGAAACATCATCCTGTTTGGCAGCGGCAAAGACAAAATCCAGTTTCGATATATCAACGATCGGGGTGACGAATACACAAGGGCGCATGAATTTGAAGGCATCATTCCGAACATGGAACGCCGCTACCACGATACTGATTCGCAGATGGTACGCGAGAACCTGTCCCGATTCCTGAACACACGCGCCTGCCCTTCCTGCAAGGGTGCTCGCCTGAACGCGGATGCTCGTGCAGTCACCATAGCGGGCCGCTCACTATCCGAGATTACAACCATGTCAGTTGCCGCTGCGCATGACTATTTCGGGTGCCTTTCACTTGAAGGGCAACGCGCAAAAATCGCAGAAAAGATTCTGAAAGAGATCATAGCAAGACTCAGTTTCCTGAATGACGTTGGCCTCAATTACCTGACACTGTCCCGCAGCGCTGACACGCTCTCCGGCGGCGAGGCACAACGAATAAGGCTCGCGAGTCAGATTGGTGCTGGACTGGTGGGTGTCATGTACATTCTCGATGAGCCCTCAATAGGTCTGCACCAGCGAGACAACCAGAGACTGCTGAACACCCTGACGAACCTGCGGGATATGGGTAACACAGTGATTGTCGTCGAGCACGACGAAGAAGCTATTCGCGCGGCTGACTATATCGTTGATATTGGGCCAGGCGCCGGTATACACGGCGGTGAAGTAGTCGCCCACGGCGTTATCGACGACATCCTCAACTGCGAGCGATCCGTCACCGGGCAGTTCCTGTCAGGCAAGCGTGGGATATCCATTCCATCACAACGGGTTGCGCCCGGAGATCAATATCTTCAGTTACTTGGTGCGCGAGGCAACAACCTTACCGGTGTAGACCTGTCGATCCCGCTTGGACTCATGACCTGCGTGACTGGTGTCTCAGGCTCAGGCAAGTCTACCCTGATCAATAACACGCTCTATCCACTGGCGGCGTGCCAGTTGAACGGTGCCCAGAATCCAACTGCCGCAGCTTACGACGCCATTGTCGGCATGGACCAACTGGACAAGGTTGTGGACATTGACCAGAGCCCAATCGGTCGGACACCCAGGTCCAATCCGGCGACCTATACCAACATTTTTACACCCATCCGCGAACTCTTTGCCGGCACCCAGGAAGCCCGATCGCGTGGGTACAAGCCCGGCCGTTTCAGCTTCAATGTCAAAGGTGGTCGCTGTGAACACTGCCAGGGCGACGGACTGATCAAGGTCGAAATGCACTTTTTGCCCGACATCTACGTCATGTGTGATGTGTGTAAGGGTAAACGCTACAACCGTGAGACGCTGGAAGTACAGTACAAGGGCAAGAGCATTCACGAGGTACTGGAAATGACCGTCGAAGATGCTCACGTGTTCCTTGAACCCGTCCCAATGATTGCCCGTCGTTTGCAAACACTGATCGACGTGGGTCTTGGTTACATCAAGTTGGGCCAGTCAGCCACCACACTATCTGGCGGTGAAGCACAGCGCATCAAACTGTCGAGAGAACTCTCCAAGCGAGATACCGGCAAAACCCTCTACATTCTTGATGAACCAACAACCGGCCTGCACTTTCACGATATCGAACAACTGCTGAAAGTACTCCACCATCTTCGCGACCAGGGCAACACCATCGTGATCATTGAACACAACCTGGACGTCATCAAGACAGCTGACTGGATTGTAGATCTCGGTCCCGAAGGGGGCTCCGGCGGGGGCAGAATCATTGCAGCCGGCACACCGGAAGAGGTCGCCGGGGTAGCGCATTCTGTTACCGCTCAATTCCTGCGTCCGATTCTTTCGTCGACAGCAAAGAACCCGGCCGGGAAGGTGAAGAAG
>CAYGNA010000488.1:0-3271 GCA_964351065.1 uncultured Pseudomonadales bacterium | reverse complement strand
ACATCCGACCCAACGCCAGCTGCCACATCAACAATCAGGAACTCCGGATCAAGCGGCAATTCTCCAAAAGCACGAACCAGGCTGGCATGTTCGAAGTCTGAGAGTGATGCCATGCGACCCGAGCCTGAAGGGGCCGGGATGATTTTTACACCCGGTGGTCCATCCAACACGATGTCCATCAGGGTCGCCTCACCGTCAACAACGTCTTCGAGCGTCTGGCCAGCACGTAACCCAAGTAGCAGGTCAACATTGCCCAGCCCAAGATCTGCATCCATGAGTAGTACACGCCTGCCCTGGCTACCCAGTGCAGAAGCAAGGTTTACTGATGCATTGGTCTTGCCCACACCGCCCTTGCCGCTACAGATCGCGATTGTCACGATCCCACCTTTTTGTTTATCAAAAGTCACTGGCTGCCCTCCGCGTCACACTGTCGTTCCGAGGCGCAATAGCCATGTCACGACACATGGTCAAGAGCGACTGCCGCGTGACACTTTCTATGTCCTCGGGTACGCCCTGGCCGTTACAGATATAGGCAACTGGCAACCGCGCGCGAATGACGCCTGACAGAACCGGTCCGAGGCTGACTGCCTCATCAGTCTTGGTGATAATGGCGGAATGCAGCGGCACCTTGCCAAAAGCCCGGGTAACTTCCTGCACAATGCCGGTCTGGCTCGTACAGGAAAGTACCAGGTAACCCTTTAAGCCCGACGCACCACCTACAATGCTCTCCAGTTGACGCGCCAGGTGAACATCCCGCTGCCCCATACCTGCTGTATCGATAATCACCAACTTGCGATTGCGCAGTTGGCGTAACCGGGACGAGAGTTCTGCGGCGTTACTGGCAATTTCAAGGGGTACCCCAAGCACCCGGGCATAAGCACGCAATTGCTCGTGTCCACCAATCCGGAAGGAGTCCGTGGTAATAAGAGCAACCTCGTCTTTCCCGTGACGAAAGGCAAACTGCGCAGCCAGCTTTGCTGCTGTGGTTGTTTTGCCCACACCAGTTGCGCCCAACAGTGCCACAACCCCACCCGTCTCCAGCAGATCATCGGTCCGTGGTCGTAACAGGCCGCCGAGCAGTTTCATGTTTTCACTAAAAGACGGAGCGCGATTAATTTCGTCAGGCAACCGACGTATCACCGCAGTAATAATGTCCTGGGAAAAACCCATGGATTCCAGACGACGATTGACGACATCACGCGCCGTCTCACCTGCCTTGACATCACTGCGCGCATCCCGCAATCGGCCAATTTCTTCCTCAAGCGAGGATTTGAGAGCCTTCAGCTCATTTTGAAGTTCCAGAGTACCAAGCTCGACGACCGGCGTTCGCTCGATCTCACCTCTGGATGAATCGACCCGACCAAACAGCGACTCGTCGTAATCGACGGCTGCCAGGACCTCTATCTTGTCACCCACACGGCTGTTGGAAAGAATCACGGCATCTGGCCCCAGCGCCGCACGCCGGCCTCGCAGTGCGTGCCTGATATCATCTGCGGAAAATCGTTAGATTCTCATTTGCTCGCTAACCCCCGATAGTCGTTACGACGTTGACTTTTTTCATTGAAGGCATCTCTTCGTAGGCCAGCACATGCACTGAAGGGTGACTTGCCCGAATAAGCCGGGACAACCACAATCTGATCCTGCCACTGACCAGTAGCACAGGCGGTTTGCCAGATGCTTCTACTTTGCTGACGGCCTCACTGAGTTGCTTCATCATTCGCTCTACCAATTGTGGCTCCATGGCTTCAGTGCCGTTGCCTGTCATTGTATTTAGCAAGATCTGTTCCAGTTTTGGTGCCAGCGCAACAATTGAAAGCTCAGGCTCCATTCCATTGATGTTCTGGTAGATGATGCGTCCAAGTGACACCCTCACCTGGGCTGTTAGAGTGTCGGGATCTTGACTCTTTGGCGCATGCTCCGCCAAAGCCTCGGCGATACTGCGCACATCACGAATCGGAATATTCTCGTGCAGCAGGTTCTGCATCACTTTTAGCACCGCGCCCAGGGAGAGGGTTTTAGGCACGAGGTTTTCAACAAGCTTCGGTGCTGAGTCGGCCAACATATCCAGCAGGTGCTGGACTTCATCATGCCCCAGCAACTCATTGGCATGGGCCTTTAAGAGTTCCGAGAAATGAGTCGCTATCACTGTGCTGGCATCAACCACCGTGTAGCCCAGTGCCTGGGCATTGTCACGATCCTGGCTCTCAATCCAGATCGCGTCGAGACCGAAGGCTGGATCGGTGGTTTTGATACCGGTAATGTCACCCAGCGCCTGTCCCGGATTGATGGCCAGGAACTTGCCTGGATAAACTTTGCCCTCACCCACCGGTACATCCTGAAACAGGATTCGATAGGCATTCGGATCCAGATCAAGGTTGTCCTTGATGTGTACGGGTTGGATCAAAAAACCGATCTCCTGGGACAGCTTCTTCCGTACGCCTTTGATCCTGCCGAGCAGTTCACCGTCCTGGTGCTGATCCACCATCCCTATGAGGCGATAACCAACCTGCAACCCGATGATGTCGACCGATGGTACATCCTGCCAACTCAGTTCAACTTCACGATCAGGCTTCGAATCACCCGGTTCTTCCACGGTTGACTCAGGGAGCCTCGACACGCGCCCAGAGAGATACCAGGCACCGCCAAACATCATGCTCGCAAGGGATAGAAAGACCAGATTGGGCATACCCGGGATAACACCGAGAATCAGCAATACGCCACCAGCCACGGTGAGTCCCCTTGGAGAGTTAAACAACTGACCAAAAATCTGCTGACCAATATCCTGGGAATCCGATACCCGGGTAACGAGTATTGCCGTTGCGGCCGACAGCAGTAGCGACGGCACCTGTGCGACCAGACCGTCACCAATCGTTAGCAGGACATAATTTTCAGCAGCCTGGTTAGCAGAAAGATCGTGGTAAACAATGCCGATGGTAAAGCCGCCGACCACGTTAATCAGCAGGATCAGAATGCCGGCAATGGCATCCCCCCTGACAAACTTGCTGCCTCCATCCATCGCCCCGTAGAAGTCCGCAGCCCGTCCGACTTCCACGCGCCGTTTGCGGGCCTGTTCCTGCGTTAGCGCCCCTGCATTGAGATCGGCATCAATCGCCATCTGCTTGCCTGGCATGGCGTCCAGGGTAAAACGCGCTGTTACTTCAGAGACTCGGCCCGCGCCTTTGGTCACCACAACAAAGTTGATAATTCCCAGGATCACAAACACCACCAGGCCAACCGCAGAAGTACCGCACAAGACAACATCGAGGAACTC
>CAYGNA010000487.1:0-3273 GCA_964351065.1 uncultured Pseudomonadales bacterium | reverse complement strand
GTTTTGTACAGGGGCGTTCATCTATGACTCCAGAGATGCCTTGATGGCATCAAAAATTTCGCGGATTTTGAAGGGCTGGCCAGACACCTTGTTTAGCTGCCTGGCGTCCATCAGGAAGTGGCTACGCAGCACCAGGACCAACTGACCTGTATTCATCTCGGGCACCAGCACGGTATCGAATCCTGCCAGCAATTCACCCAGGTTGGCGGGCAGCGGCCAGAGGTGCCGAATATGGATGTGGGAGACGTCCATCTTGTCCTGCCGGGCGCGTTTGACTGCCTGGTGAATTGCGCCGTAGGTTGATCCCCAGCCAACAACCACAAGTTTGCCCGTCTCATTGCCAAGCTCTACCGTCTGGGCAGGAATATCCCGGGCAATACCATCAATCTTCGCCTTGCGGGTATCGGTCATCTTCTGGTGATTCTCTGGCTCGTAAGAAATATCACCTGTTTCATAACTCTTCTCAATGCCACCGATACGATGCTCAAGGCCTGGCGTACCAGGTTTTGCCCAAACTCGCGCCAGCGTGTCCGCATCCCGGTTCGCGGGCGTAAATCCCTCGGTGTTTGTTTCAAACTGAACGGGGAACGGCTCATACGTTGCCATGTCCGGTACGGCCCATGGTTCAGACGCATTAGCGAGGTACCCATCGCTCAGAAGAATGACCGGGGTTCGGTATTTTGTTGCGATTCGCACTGCTTCAATTGCCACATCAAAACAATCAGCCGACGTGCAGGCGGCAATCACCGGCAGGCTGGTATCGGCATGGCGGCCAAACAGCGCCTGATTCAGGTCGGACTGTTCAGTCTTGGTGGGCAGACCGGTTGAGGGACCACCTCGCTGGGTGTTAACAATAACCAGCGGCAGTTCAGTGCCCGCCGCCAACGAAATCGCTTCCGCTTTCAGCGATATACCAGGACCGGAGCTGGACGTTACCCCGAGGGAGCCGGCGAACGAAGCCCCGATCGCGGCACAGACTGCAGCAATCTCGTCTTCAGCCTGGAAGGTAAGCACGTCAAATTGCTTCTGGCCAGACAGCGCATGCAACAGTGCCGATGCCGGCGTGATTGGATAAGACGCAAACACAATCGGGATTTCTGCAAGTTGACCGCCCGCAATCAGGCCAAAGGCGAGCGCCTCGGTACCGGTTGTATTCCGGTAGAGTCCCGGCGGCACATCCGCTCGCGGGACGTGATAAACCTCAACGCCGGTTGGCAGCTCAGCTGTCTCACCAAATGCATGCCCGGCATTCAGTGCAGCAATATTCGCGTCCCGAATTTCCGGTGCCTTGCCAAATTTCGATGTCAGGCCGGCAATAGCCGCATCCCGACTACGCTCGAATAGCCACATCACCAGACCGAGTGTCCACATGTTCTTACACCGAACAGCAAACTTGTGAGACAGTCCATAAGGCTTAACGGCTTCCAGTACCTGCTTGGTAATGTCTATCGAGATCATTCGATAACCATCGAGTGATCCGTCTTCCAGCGGGTTTTGTTTGTAACCTGCACGCGCCATGTTTTTATCAGTGAATGCATCGCTGTCGACGATAACCAGTCCGCCGTCAACAAGGTCTTTGAGATTGGTAATCAGTGCGGCCGGATTCATGGCCACGAGAACATCGACATCGTCACCTGCTGTTGTTACCTCATCATTCCCAAAGTAAATCTGGAAGGCCGACACCCCAAATGTAGCCCCCGCCGGTGCACGAATTTCTGCGGGAAAATCGGGGAAGGTCGCGAGGTCATTACCAAAAATAGCCGTCGCTTCTGTGAAGTTGGTGCCGGTAAGCTGCATACCATCACCGGAATCCCCGGCAAAACGCACAACAACCGACGATACCTCGTGGGTTTCTGTTTCCTGAGTGACTTGCTCTACAACTGACATAAATTATCAACCCTGCAAATAGATTCTTTGCGCCCATTTGTCCTGCTGTCTACGACAAAATGTCCACGACAAAAGGCCACGTGGCATAGTGGCTGGGATGTTGCCTTTAGCTGATCGGACACCAGCCGGCACACGCGGTACCCTCCCCTCTCGGCCCCGGATTTTAACAGATAAATCAGGCATTTGAAGCAGATCGAACAACGGGAAGCATCAGGCACCCAGCACACGTAGTTTCATCACCACAGAACCGATGATGATCTGATCGCCATTGTTAACCGCAATAGGACCCTTCTCATCAATTGACTGGCCGTTGACGGATGTTCCATTGGTCGAACCAAGATCTTCAATGAATACACGGTTCTTCATCACACGCATACGTGCGTGCTTTCGGGAAACATCTGCGTGATTGATTGTATAGGGTGAATCCTGCGGGTTTCGACCAATTACGATGCCGTCAGGATTGACCAGTTGGTCGCCTGAGATACGGAGCAAGTAACGGATACCGTCCTCATCCCGGCCATCAAGGACATACTCCGACAACTTCTCATTATGCATTACCGTCGCACCGCCCGGCAGCGGGCCAGCAGATTTTTGTCCCTTTTGAACACCTGGTTCGTTTGCAACCGACGCGGCAGGATTTGAGCCTGACCTGCGGAGAACCAGAATGGCAAAGATGACAACAAAGACCAGAATGGCAAAAAGTGCGAGCCACAGCTGGTTGCGTGTGGCATCCGCCACTCTGCCCTGTGCTTCCAGAGCCGACCGAAACCGTTCTTCAGCAGCTACCCGATCACGCTCCAGGTAGCGCATCACGGCTTCTGTTTCTGCCTTGATTGAAGCTGTCTGGCGTTCCATCTCCCGGCGTGTATCTTCTGCGTCGCGCTGTGCCTGCGCGGCCACTTGCAGCGCAGCATCTGCTTTTTCCCTTGCTTCCCGCGCCCGGGCTTCCAGGGCGGCGTTCGCTTCCGTTGATACCTGCAGGCGCTGCTCCAAACTTCGCGCAATACCTTGCGCTTCTGTCGCTCTTTCGCCTGCGCGTTGGGCTGCCTCAGTTGCCATCTCGGCCTGCTGACGAGCCTGTACCATAGCCGAGACGCAGGGGCGCGCCGCCTCAGACACACTTACTTTCTCTCTGGCAAGCAGCGTTCGAATTGCACTGCCGTCCAATGCGCGAGTACTGCCATCGGAAGAACCAAAGCCCAGATTGATGCCAGCTACCTCACCACATTCATTCAACAGTATTGATGCCCCGGCATCCCCTGCAACGGTTGCACTGTGGCTAAGAATACCGACGGTTTGACCCGGCATGGTGTATGCATTGACCAGCACGCCTTTTGAGAGACCGAGCGCTCCGGGCAGGCGTGCGCCGGGCTGGCGTGCCCCGGG
>CAYGNA010000486.1:0-3293 GCA_964351065.1 uncultured Pseudomonadales bacterium | reverse complement strand
CCCCAGCGCCGGAGATGACAAAATCCACCGTCGTTTCGACCAGCGCGGAGAAACCCCAGCGCCGGAGATGACAAAATCCACCGTCGTTTCGACCAGCGCGGAGAAACCTCTACTCCAAAAGTGACCTCGCCCTGCCAATATTCTAAAGCCAGTGTGATGTCGTTAGACGGTAGGTATTCAACGTCTTGCTGTAATTCGCCC
Source organism: uncultured Pseudomonadales bacterium (assembly GCA_964351065.1). GTDB lineage: Bacteria > Pseudomonadota > Gammaproteobacteria > Pseudomonadales > Azotimanducaceae > JANQJA01. The sequence continues at coordinate 3,092 of CAYGNA010000486.1, read as the reverse complement.
GTTCAAAGGCCGAAGGATCAGGCGCATGTTGCTGGCTCAAGCTGCCTTTGAGCTGGCCAATCGACTCATACTCGTGTTCCTCGAGCCAGGTTCGTAACCCGTCCCGAATGACCCCAAGCTGTTTTGGCCCGCGCATCAGCAGCACGCTACAAAGCTGTGCCACATCTGCACCGGCCGCAATCACCTTCAGTGCCTCAGCCGCTGTATGCACGCCACCAGTTGCTGCCAGTGATAGATCCACACGTCCATACAGCAGCGCAATCCACCGCATGGCCAGCAGCGAGTCGACGGGGTTCGACAGAACCAGCCGGTAGTCCACACCTGGATCTTCAAGATTGATGCTGGGTTGATAGAAACGGTTAAACAGCGTCACACCTTTTGCGCCAGCACCCTGCAGGCGGCGCACCAGGTTAGGCAGTGCCGTGAACTGGGACGACAGCTTGATCGAAACCGGTATCGAAAGCCGAGTCGTGAGCGCCTGCACAATCGCCTCGTAGCGAGACTCAATGGCTTCCGCTGTCTCATCCATGTTGGCTGCGATGTAATAGATATTCATCTCAAGCGCATCCGCACCAGCCTCCTGCAGATCCACGCCATGGTCCAACCAGTGACTCATGGACGTACCGTTCAGACTCGCCACCACCGGGATCGAAAGTGCTGACTTCAGGCACACCAGTTGCTCCAGGTACTGTTCGAGCAGTGTCGTCACCTCATGATGCACGGGTAGAAAATGATCAGCCTCCTGATGACCAATCCCCTGCTCCACCCCAAACCTGGCCAGGTTTTCTTCCTCCGCTGCCAGGTCTTCTTCAAACAGGGAATACATGACAATGGCACCCGCGCCTTCATCCTCAAGCTGGCGCGCGTAATCAAGATGCCGCGACAAAGGTGATGCCGAGGGTACAAGTGGGGTGTTGAGACGCAGCCCCATCCACTCGGTACTTAGATCAATCATAAGTTTGACTCCGGGGTTGTAACCTCATCCACCGGCAGGCCCGCCAGCTGTTCATAGTGATGATGTCGTTCCATCGCCTCATGCTGCGCTTCAACAAGCAGGCGGGCAGCCACTTCCGGGTGTGTGCTCTCCAGTACCTTGAAGCGCGCCTCTGTATAAGCAAAGTCTTCATACCGTATGGAAGGCACTTTTGAATCCAGCAGCAGCGGATTTTTACCCTGGGCTGTACGCGCTGGATCATAGCGCAGCAGATTCCAGTGGCCGCTTTTCACCGCCAGGTTCTGTTGCGTCAGGTTCTGCTCCAGGTCGACGCCGTGCGCGATGCAAGGGCTGTAGGCGATGATGATAGAGGTGCCGGTATAAGCCTCTGCTTCCTGGAATGCATGCAGCGTCTGCGTGTCTTTTGCGCCATAGGCAACCTGGGCAACATAGACGTGCTCATAGTCCATCGCAATTCGAGCCAGGTTTTTCTTGGCAATGGCTTTGCCCGCAGCCGAAAATTTTGCGACGGCGCCCCGAGGGGTTGCCTTGGACATCTGCCCACCCGTATTGGAGTACACCTCGGTATCGAGCACCAGGATATTGACGTCTTTCCCGGACGCCAGCACATGATCTACACCACCAAAACCAATGTCGTAGGCCCAGCCATCACCCCCAACAATCCAGACGCTGCGGCGAACAAACAGATCAGCAATTGAGGAGAGGATTGCGGATGCGGGTGCGTCGATACCAGTCAACGCGTCGCGCAACTGCACAACCCGTCCCCGCTGCGCTTCTATTTCTGCCTCAGATGCCTGGCTCGCGCCCAGCAACTCGGCCAGCAGCGTAGGGTCAAGCCTATCTTTGAGAGAGCTGAGCAGGTCTTTGGCGTACGCAATCTGTTGGTCCAGTGCGGCCCGCATCCCAAGGCCAAACTCGGCGTTGTCTTCAAACAGAGAGTTGGACCAGGCGGGACCACGGCCCTCGGCATTTTTGGACCAGGGTGTGGTGGGCAGATTGCCGCCATAAATGGAGGAGCAACCCGTCGCGTTCGCAACCAGCATCCTGTCACCAAACAACTGGCTGGCGAGCCTCAGGTAAGGCGTCTCACCACAGCCCGCGCAGGCACCGGAAAATTCAAACAGTGGCTGCATCAGCATGGCGCCTGGAATGGTATTCACCTTGATGCGACTGCGGTCATAGTCTGGCAGTGATTCAAAGAACGTCCAGTTTTGTCGCTCCGCTGCAAGCAGCGGCGGTTGCAGCGCCATGTTGAGCGCCTTGCGACTCGCCCGGGACTTGTCCCGTATCGGGCAGGCGTCCGCACACAACGTACAGCCCGTGCAGTCCTCTGGTGCCACCTGGTAGGTGATCATGAGCCCGGGGTCAAAGTCTTTGGCTTTTACCGGCATTGTCTTAAATGTCGGGGGCGCCCCTTCAAGATCAGACTCGCTAAACACCTTGCTCCGAATAGCACTGTGAGGGCAGACAAAGACACACTTGCCGCACTGCGTACAAAGATCTGTCTCCAGCACTGGAATTGACAGTGCCAGGTTGCGCTTCTCAAGCGCTGCAGTACCCGTGGGGAATGTACCATCGACCGGTAACTGGCTCACCGGGATGAGGTTACCTTCACCACGAATCATGCGTGCGGTGACCTCCTGAACAAACCTGTCGGCTGGGTTGCCAATTGTCGCATCAGCAGTTGCCCGCGCAGTAGTAGCATCAATGCCACCAGGCACTACCCTCGCCAGGTTCTCCAAGGTCATGTCAATGGCGCGAAAGTTGAACTCAATGATGCGTCGGCCTTTCTTGCCGTAGGACTTTGCTACTGAATGCTTGATGGCGGCTATCGCTTCTTCCTGGGGTAGCACGCCGGCAATAGCGAAAAAACAGGTTTGCATGATGGTATTGATCCGTTTACCCATGCCAACCTCGGCCGCCACGCGATAGGCATCAATCACGTAGAACTGCAGTTTCTGATCCAGAATGTGGCGCTGGGCTGCTTCTGGCAAAGAGTCCCAGGCCTCGGCAGGCGCTACGCTTGTATTCAGCAGGAACACGCCACCCATCGCCGCCCGCGCCAACATGTCAAAACGCCCAAGAAACTGCGTTTGATGGCAGGCGACAAAATCCGCCTCGCCGTCTTGTAGCAGAT
>CAYGNA010000485.1:0-3303 GCA_964351065.1 uncultured Pseudomonadales bacterium | reverse complement strand
CTTTTGGCGAGCCAATACAGACTTCGGCGCGCGTAAAGATGTCCGGTCTCTGGGAGGTTATTCCCAGTCGCCCGGATGCGGGCCGCGGCGGACCAGGCCGGTCAGGACAGCCGGGAGGCACCGTAGATGACAATGGGCTGAGCCCGGGCGATCGACGAGTTCGCTCTTTGATGACGAAAGCGGGTCAGACAACTTTTGATGAGTTTGATCCATCGCTTCTACCCGCTAACAACTGTCAATCGCCGGGACTACCTTCGATAGCAGTGACCCCAAATCTGCAACTGTGGGCATTCGAAGGTAACTCGTTGAATATCACCCACGAGTACTTCAGCACGGAACGGGTTGTACATCTTGATCAGGCTATGCCTGAAGGACTTCCGCATTCAGCAGCAGGCTTCGCCGCAGGCACCATTGACACAAACAACCTGACAATCGAGACCTCCGCTTTATCAGCCACCTGGGGTGGCCTTAGCAGGAATGCACCGTCAAGCGACTCACGTATCGTCACAGAACGCTACACGGTTTCGGAAGATGGCCAGACAATGCGCGGCACGATGGAAATATCTGACAATGACTTTTTGCGACGCAACATTATCCTTTCAATCAACCTTCGGCGCCCCGCGCCCGGTACAGAGCTTGTCACGTTTCCGTGCGAAATCGACGCGTCGCGTCGGCACCTCGATAACTAGTCCCTCCTGATAGGAAACAAGAAGAAAGCAAAGACACGCACATTAAGTGCACTCACACTCGTCGTCTTCTGCTTGCGTGGAATGTGGCTCATTGCCTACACCAATTGCAATTGGCTAACCGTATGTGTCCCTGTTTGGAAAAGTGATTTCGAGTCGACAGACACGCTGCAGGTGAGTGAATATAGGCGGCACACCAGAACGAGACGCGATAGTGAAACCCTATAACATCCTTCTAGTCACCACCGACCAGGAACAGTCTTTTGCTGATCTGCCGTCAAACCTGGTGTTGCCCGCACACGAGCAACTACGTGCCAGGGGTACAGCGTTCAGCAACTTTCAGGTTAACTCAACACCCTGCGGCCCCTCCCGCTCAGTCATCTACTCGGGACAACACACCCAGCACACTCGCCTGTTCGTCAATCCGAACGTGCCGCCCCATCCGGAATTGCCAAGAGATATGCCAACCATGGGTACCATCTTTCGTGAACTGGGCTACTACACGGTTTACAAAGGCAAGTGGCATCTCTCTCACCTGAACCACGGGCTTGATTTTGACAACCAGCGTTTCCCGGAAACCACCGCGGCTCTCGAACCCTGGGGGTTCTCCGAATATACGCACGATGGCGATCACCATGGGCACGCCTGGGATGGCTTTTGCAACGACAATGCGATCGCGGCGGACGCCGCCAACTGGCTGCTCGGTAGAAATGGCAGAAAGCCAACGGACAAACCCTGGCTGATGGCTGTCAACTTTATCAATCCGCACGACATCATGTTTTTTGATGCCACCGGGAAAATGGCCAGTGAGCGCCTCGACCCTGTACGCGTCGCCCCCATGCTGCCGGAACCCGAAGCACCACTTTACTGTGACCGCCTCAATATTGACCTGCCAGCCAGTTTTAACGATGACCTGTCTAAAAAACCCACAGCGCACCGGGAAGACCAGCGCCTGGCAGATATGATGTACGGACTGCTGCCACTTGACGATGCAGAAGGCTGGCTTAATCACCGGAACTACTATTTCAATTGTATTCGTGATGTCGACCGGCACATGCAAACTGTACTCGACGCACTGGAAGCCTCCGGCGAAGCCGCGAACACCATTGTTATTTTCACGTCGGACCACGGTGAGATGGCAGGCGCACATGGCATGCGTCAGAAAGGCGCGTCCATTTACAAGGAAAACATTCGCGTCCCGCTAATTATTGTCCACCCGGATATCGCTGGCAGCACCACAACTGACGCGCTTGCGACCTCGGTTGACCTCATACCTACGCTTCTGGCGTTATCGAATGCAAAGACGGGTGACACCGGGGAACGCTGGCCAGGCCTAAGGGGCGTTTCAGTTGCAGAAGCACTGTCCGGCAACAACACCGAGCGAGACAAGCGTGGCATGCTGATGAACTACACCGCCACGCTGGCCTGGGACGTTGACTTTGTGGAAACCCTGTTCAAAGCACAAGTGCGCGGCACCCCCACTGACGAGGAGAAAGTTGTGCTCGCGCAGGGCCAGCGGCTTGACAAACATTCCTGCTACCGCGGCATCAACACTGGCAGGTACAAGTTTGCCCGCTACTTTAAACCTGCCGAACACCACACACCCGTTGACTGGGCGATGCTGGAACAACACAACGAACTGGAACTGTATGACACGCTGAAAGATCCAGATGAGATGAGCAACCTTGCACAGGACCCGGCGCACCGGGACACGCTGCTGTCGCTCAATGCACAGCTGAACCAGTTGATAGCAACCGAGGTGGGCGTCGATGACGGTAGCTGTTACTCAACCAAAAGGAGCTTCAAGCTGGGCGAGTCGTGATACGACAACACCCACTCGCCAGCTTATCTTCTGCCAGAAGCACGATTTCCCCGGGTGACAGGCTGTCGGTCAACACCATGTGATCGCTGTACTTTTCCAGAATCTGCTCGAACTGTGGATGCATCCGATCAACGGTGCCACGCGCCACACTTTGCTCACCATCGCGCCTGCCCACACGTAACTGCGCGTTGGTGAGTGACGTATGCAGAAGCAGGTAATCAAATGAACCTAACTCGCTCATTAACTGCGGGAACAGCCACGGTCCGAACACTCCCTCCAGAATGACAGCGTAGCCGCCCTCCTGGTAAGCGCGTGCCGCCCTGCAATACGCCGCCAGAATAGTGCCGTTTTGGTGACGCGCTGCCGGCGTCGACGGGTCGATGACGTCACACACAAAATGAAAGAACACGTCCGTTTCAATCAACACCACATTGGTGTGGCGCGTCGCAAGCAGTTTTGCGAGCGTACTCTTGCCAGCCCCGGGAGTACCTGCAACAAGTAGCGGAATCTCATGCGACATCATGGATCTCCCTCAACCGACTCGTCAGCCAAACGCTCAATTACGCACGTCACGAATCATGTCGAACCAGCTCTACTCGCAAACTATGCACACACTCCATCGGCGAGCCTGTCGCAGTATCGACAACTATTCTGGGTCGATCCCACGGTTCATAGAGCCGATCCGCTACCTGTTGCCAGGTCGGTAGCTGAAGCCCCTCAATTTCACTCGCTCTCCCCTCCACTCTTTGGCGATGCACATCCACTGCGGAGCAACAGACCTCAATGTTGATATAC
>CAYGNA010000484.1:0-3312 GCA_964351065.1 uncultured Pseudomonadales bacterium | reverse complement strand
TCCTTGAGATACTTTCCAAAACGCTGCACAACCGCAACTGAATCGCTGCGCACCGTGTAGTAAGCCGTCCATGCAAACAGACCCGCCAGAAGGACAAGGGCGATAACAATCCCACTCCCAAAACCACCACCATGTAAAAACTGCGAGAACCGATTCTTCAGATCACGCAACAGGTCATCAATATCTGGCGGCTGGTTTTTGGTTTGTTGCGGACCACCCGGGCGGCCATCATCTTGCTGCGAGGACATATTTTTTGCTCTGGAAAACTGGATTGGCGACCTGCTTAAAATCAGGCCCTGATAATCAGGCGCTGATAACCAGACAAACACAGGCTCGATGCGCCCTATGCAGACTACCCTTTGTATTCATGCGCCTCTGTGCGCCAGAGCACGTTGATTCCAGGCGGATGACAACCCCAATAGTTTATCGAGTTGAATTCGGCTACAATCCGGACATTAGACTTTACTAATATTGCGACGGTATGAATAAGCAAGAGAAAGGCGCGCCGGTTTCACTGAAAATTGATCTCGCCACCATGGAAGAACATGCAGACGAGGCCACAGTGCTACTCAAAGCGCTGGCGAACAAAAATCGCCTGATGATCCTTTGCCTGCTGTCAGAAGGCGAACTCTCTGTGGGTGAACTACAGGCACAACTACCGCTTGGCCAATCTGCCCTGTCGCAACACCTCGCAGTCCTGCGCAATGATGAATTGGTGCAGACCAGACGTGAATCGCAAACGATTTACTACACATTGGCTGATACCAGATCAGCTCGAATCATCGAGCTGCTGCACGATATGTATTGCGTCTAGATACTGCGTGTCAAAAGCACGGCTTACGCCAGGTCAGCCTGTGCGACAGGTGCATCACCTCGCCAGTAATAGTGGTAGTACACAATGGGTATCACCACAATTGTCAGTACCGTCGATACAAACAAGCCGAAGATTAGCGATACTGCCAGACCGCCAAAAATCGGATCATCGAGAATAAAGAAACCGCCAAGCATCGCGGCAACAGCTGTTAACGCAATGGGTCTTGCCCGAATTGCTGCCGCCGAAACCGTAGCATCTTCAAGCGATTGGCCTTCCATCACGGAACGCTGAATAAAATCCACCAGCAAAATGGAGTTACGCACAATAATTCCGGCAAGCGCGATCAATCCGATCATCGAAGGCGCAGTAAACTGCTGCCCCAGTAAAGCATGGCCAGGCATGATCCCAATCAGTGTCAGTGGAATCGGCGCCATGATGATCAGTGGGATACCGTATGACTGGAACTTTGCGACGACCAACAGGTAAATCAGAATCAATCCAACCGCGTAAGCCGCGCCCATATCCCTGAATGTTTCATAGGTCACCTGCCACTCACCATCCCACTTGAGCGACCACTTGACGGGATTGTCGGGCTGCTGGATGTAGAATTGATCAATCAACTCACCATCGATCGGGCGTTCTCCCAAGGCTGAAACGATATCGATCATCCCATACAGTGGGCTATCTGTAGAACCCGCAACGTCACCGGTCACATAAACCACGGGCAACAGGTCCTTGTGATGAATGGTCTGTTCGCGCTGGGCCCGCTCAATCTCGGCAAACTCTGATAGCGCAAGCAGCGCCCCATTCGCTCCCCTCACCCTGATGTTTTTTATCCGTTCAACATCGCCCTGATCAGCAGCGGCAAGTTCAACGCGCACGGGTATGGGAACCTTGGCTTTCGGGTCATGCAGATAGGTCATATCTTCTCCCCGAAAGGCTGTCGCAATTGCATCACTCACAGCCGCCTGGTTGACACCAAGCCTGGAGGCTCGTGCGCGATCTACCCGAATCGTCAGCTTCTCCTGCTCGCTTTCGATCGTATCATCGATATCAACAATATCCGGTGTATCGGCAAATATCTGGGCGACCCGCTTGGCTACACCCATTTGACGAACATAGTCCATGCCATAGATCTCGGCCACGAGCGGCGCGAGTACTGGCGGACCCGGAGGCACCTCAACAATCTTGATGCGCGCGCCATAAGGCGCTGCCAAAGCAACGAGTGGCTCACGAACCTTCGACGCAATCTCATGTGACTTTCTGTGGCGATCATCCTTCGCAATCAGATTCACGTTTATATCACCCTGATAGGGCTGGCGCCGTAATGCATATTGTCGAACCAGGCCATTAAAATTGATCGGTGCTGACGTACCCGCATAGACCTGGTAGTTAACAACCTCAGGCACTTGTGCAAGATAGTCTGCAAGTAACTGAAGAACTCGATTGGTGTCTTCCAGCGGCGTGCCTTCGGGCATATCCACCAGCACCTGGAATTCGCTCTTGTTGTCGAAAGGCAACATCTTCAACACAACCGACTGCGTCGCCACCAGGCCAATTGACAGCGTGATTAACCCGAGCAGCACAGCGAGCAACCCGTACCGATAAGTACTACCTTTTGCGCCGCCCAGGAAGGGCGACATGAGCCGCGCCAATATCCCGTGTAAACGCCCGGATTCTGGCGCTGCGTGACCGGCAGCATGTTGCACTGGCTCTTTTGATGACAATCTAAGGTACAGCCATGGCGTAAACACAAATGCGACTGCCAGCGATATCAGCATGCCAGTTGACGCGTTGATGGGAATCGGACGCATATACGGGCCCATGAGACCGGTCACAAATGCCATCGGCAACAGCGCTGCTATCACCGTGAAAGTCGCCAGAATCGTTGGCCCACCCACTTCATCAACAGCGGCCGGTATGACCTCGTCCAAAGGCTTGTCACTCAGCAGCCGATGGCGATGGATGTTCTCGACGACGACAATCGCATCGTCCACCAGAATACCGATGGAAAAAATCAGGGCAAACAGCGAAACCCGATTCAATGTAAATCCCCACGCCCACGAGGCGAACAGGGTAATCAGTAACGTGACGATAACCGCGCCACCCACGACAATGGCTTCTTTACGACCAAGTGTGAACAACACCAGGATGACAACCGACAAAGTAGCGAATATCAGTTTTTGAATAAGAACTTTCGCCTTGTCGCTAGCGGTCTCACCATAGTTGCGCGTAATAGTGACCTCAATGTCATCGGGAACATAGATACCCCGGATCTGCTCAAGGCGCTCCACCACACCCGTGGCGACATCAACAGCATTTGTGCCTCGCTTCTTCGATACCGCAATGGTGACCGCAGGGTAAACCGCGGATACACCAGCATCGCTGGCGACACCGCGGCCAAAGCTGACATGACGTTCTGGGCTATCCGCTTCAAGCGTAACTGTTGCCACGTCACCAAGCAGCACGGGCGCACCGTTTTTGACAGAAACAACAAG
>CAYGNA010000483.1:0-3340 GCA_964351065.1 uncultured Pseudomonadales bacterium | reverse complement strand
GGATAACCAGGGATCCCTTGGGGATAGTGGTCCCGCTGAGTGCTACATCGCAGGTGGTGCGCCGAACCGTTGCAGAAAACGGCGAGTAATACCGCAGGGCCTCTTCGATAAAAGTGGGAATCAGTTCGGGCCTTTCACGCACCTGGGCGAAAGTCTCGGGAAACTCGTCAAAGATACGCACGCTCGCGGTAATCAACCCCGTGGTTGTTTCGTTACCTGCAATCAGCAGCAGACGACAGAAACTGAGCAACTCTTCGTTTTCGAGCTTGCCCTCATCTGTCTCGGTTTCGATCAGACGCCCCAGTAGATTATCCTCGGGCGTCTGTCGGAGTAACGCAATTCGCTCGAGGAAATAGGCGTCCATCTCTTCAGAGGCCTTCACCACTTCCGGCCCGGGCTCGGCAAACAGAATCTCGGCGATGTTACTGAAAATCTTGTCCGACCAGGCTTTGAACTGCCGAATGTCGCCCTCGACCACGCCAAGCATATGCGCAATCACCGTGACAGGCAGCGGCGCGGCAAGTGCTTCCACCAAATCAACCGTTCCCTTGTCACGCATGTCAATCATCAACTCTTCGCAGCGTTCTGCAATCAACTCACGCTGACTCTCAATGTGCCCCGGCTTGAACGCATAACTCACCAGCTTGCGCAGCCTGTTATGAATTGGCGGATCGCTGAAGAGCATGGACGGCACACGACGTTCTTCGGCTGGCCGAAGTGAAACGTCGCTGGAAAAAGTCTGGTGATCCCGGAACACCTTCATGACATCCGCATGTCTGACGACCTGAAACGGTCCATTTTCCTCAGCCTGGGACACCGGCTGTTCAGATCGTAGGTGGCGGTAATAATCGTAAGGGTTTACGGGTGGTGTAGCTTGCGCCTCACTCATTTTGGTATCCGGTATCGCGCGGGGTGAACATCATACAACCAAAAAACAAGCTGCTCCATCCTGCGTCTCAACACTCGACTGGCGCACTCAGGGGGCAGCGTCATACGTATACTTGAATCCTTCACCCATAAATCCTTCCAGCGGTAACTCGCCAAAATTTATGGCCCGGCCCTGCGCCAGCGCCGCTTCCATACTGAGGCCCTTATACTTCACCAGGTAAGCTACCCAAAGGTGGGTCGCACGGGTTGCCGACTTGCAATGCAGCAACACGCCACCTTCGGCGGCGTCTGCTACAGCAGCAAACTGCGTGAGCGTTGCAGGTGAATAGGGGTGTTCCTTACCTCCTGCCGGGAGCGAGACGTAGGCCATACCTAACGCGTCCACTGCCACGGCTTCATCAAAATCGGGCCCGCCCTTGCCGCTCAGTTCTTCCGGTGTCCTGAGATTAACGACGGTCAGTACACCCTTATCACGCAGGTCGGCCAGCCCTGCTTTACTGGGCTGGCCTGACACATAAACATTACCGATGCGCGCCAGTACATCCTGGAATTCCTTTCCTGGCAGCACTTCCGGTGCTGGCATTTCACCAATCGCCGGCAGGCTGAGGAAAATGACCAGCAAAGGAACCAGGGCGCGTATCATGGCTGTTTCTCTAAAACTTGTAGGAGAGTCCTACCATATAGACAAACGGATCAATGTCCACGCCAAAAGTAACATCGGGGAGCGGAGTCTTGATTGTGGCATCAGTCGATATGTCAATGTACCAGATAGCGGCGTTAACACCCCATTTGTCATTTAACTGGTAATCAAATCCAGCCTGGGCAGCCAGCCCCCAGGATTGATCCAGTTCCAGAGACGCGTTAACCGTACCGGGAGCAACGCCGGCGATCCCATCCAGGGCTGCGTTTAATTGTGGGTCTACATCTTCGCTAAAGAAAATCGTGGTGTTGATACCAGCACCGACATAAGGTCGAAAGGTGCTTGAACTGCTGCCAAAGTAGTATTGCAGCGACACAGTTGGGGGCAAATGCTTGGCAGAACCTGCACGTACCGGTGCGTTCTTGATCGCTATGTCATGCTCAAATGGAGTCGAAGCAAGCACTTCAATGCCAAGCGAATCAGACAGCATATAAGTTGCAGTTATCCCAATCTGGGTATCCCCGTCGACTGTCACCCCGTCAAGGGTTGCCAGACCAGCGACATTGATGCGGTCCGAATCTTCGTTGGGTGAAACGTTGGCAAAACCACCCCGAAGAATGATATCCCCGGCCTCGTGGGCAATCGCAACGGGCGCAATCAACATTGCACCGACTAGCGCCAATCCCAGTGTTCTCTTCATCTTTGTAGCTCCGGTTGTTGTGGTGAAAACTTTAAAATCATATGCATTGCTACGCTGCTAAACATTGCGCCAGATCAATGCCAATCAACGATTAATTCGAGTGATGACGTAGTAAAATCAACACCTATTTACACTGGAAATCCGCTAAAAATGGTGAAGCTAAAACTGGTAATCGGAAACAAGAACTATTCAACCTGGTCACTCAGACCCTGGCTCCTGCTCACCCACTTTGATGTGGATTTTGAGGAGGTTAATGTCTCGTTGAATGCAGCCGGACTCGCCGATCGCCTGGGACAGTTTTCGCCTACGCGCCGAGTCCCTGTATTGGTTGATGGCGAAACAACCGTCTGGGATTCCCTGGCAATTTGTGAATACGTTAATGAGAAGTACCTTGATGGTCGCGGCTGGCCCCAATCCCTTCCCCAACGTGCTCGTGCTCGCGCTATCAGTGCAGAGATGCATGCAGGTTTTGGTGCGGTTCGCTCCGCGCTGCCAATGAACATCCGGGCACGCAGACGCATATCAATTACTGAAGATACGCGGCGCGATATAGCCCGAATCGAATCAATCTGGAGCGAGAGAGATGGGCCCTGGCTGTGTGGCGAATTTTCGATTGCAGACTGCATGTATGCACCCGTGGCGATGCGCTTCCCTACCTACAACATTGAACTCACTCCCGCAGCACAGGCATATGCAGAACAACTTCGGGCGCTACCGGCAATGCAGCGTTGGGTTGAAGCCGCCCTCGCGGAGACCGAAATTGTCGAAGAAGATGAGGCTGGCGAAGACATCAGCGACAAATGAAACCTGGACCGGAAGATCTCTGGTTTCTGCCACTCGGCGGAAGCGGTGAAATTGGCATGAACCTCAATCTCTATGGCCACGACGGCAAGTGGCTGATGGTGGATTGCGGAATAACGTTTGAGAACAGCACCGAAGCAGGTGAACGAAATCAGGTCGTTGCCGCTGATCCACAATTTATCAGCGAGCGCAAAGCTGATCTGGTTGGCATCATCGCGACCCATGCTCACGAAGACCACATCGGGGCGCTGCCACACCTGATGAACCACTATAAAGTGACAATCTACACACAACCTATAACTACCAGCAAA
>CAYGNA010000482.1:0-3351 GCA_964351065.1 uncultured Pseudomonadales bacterium | reverse complement strand
TGCCTACCGCCTCCGACCATACTCACAAGCTTCTAACAAATAGGGAGAGATCAGCATGAAAGCAGCATTTTGTGAAAAATTTGGGTCCCATACTGACCTTGTCGTACGCGAATTGGATGCACCTGGGCCGCCTGGCCCCGGCGAGGTCCAGGTTGATATCAAGGTCAGGAGTATTCAGTTCAGCGATCTTGTTCGGATTGCCGGCAACTACCAGGATAAATCAGTACCGCCTTTTGTCATTGGCGGCGACGGCGCTGGTATTGTCTCCGCGGTCGGTGAAGGAGTGGATTCTCTCGCTGTGGGCGACCAGGTGCTGACGTCAGCCGGCTGCGTCGAGCAGGCTAACCTCAAAGCATCTCACCTCATCAAATTACCCGAGGGTACTAGCCTTGATGCCGCATCAGCCTTTCGCAACGGTTATGCCACCAGCTATCACGGGCTCCAACTCGCGCGCCTTGAGCCAGGAGAAACACTTCTTGTACATGGCGCCGCCGGTGGCATGGGGCTCGCTGCGGTTGATTTGGGCAAACTTTTTGGCGCCACGGTGATTGCCACGGCCAGTTCTGATGAGAAGCTGAAGGTCGTGAAGGACATGGGTGCGGACCACGTGATCAACTACACCGATGGTTTTCGCGACCAGGTCAAAGAACTGACGGGTGGTCGCGGTGCTGACGTGATCTACGATCCCGTGGGCGGAGATGTGTTTGACGAATCCATGCGCTGTATTGCGCCGTTTGGCCGGATACTGATTGTTGGCTTCACCAGCGGCAGGCCGGCACTCGCCAAGACCAATCACCTGCTGGTCAAGGACGCCCAACTGATTGGCTATACCATGGGAGGGCTCGGGCGCCACAATCCAGCCAAAGCCGCTGCCAACTTTAGTGTGCTGCTGGACTGGTTGGCCCACGGCCGGATTAATCCACACATCTCACACCGCAGAGCCATGGACGACATTGTTGATGCTTACCAACTACTCGTAGACCGCAAGGTTATGGGCAAGATAGTGATCGAGTAACAACCAGATAAGGGGCACATTCATGGACATCGGCGTTTGCATAGCATCACACATCGGTGACATTGATTACGTGGTGCAGGCTGAAGCACTGGGGTATTCACACGCCTGGTTTGCTGACAGCCAGATGATCTGGTCCGACTGTTACGCGACCCTCGCTCTGGCCGCAACGCGCACCAGCAGGATCAGGCTCGGCACTGGCGTTGCCATCTCCGGCACCCGGCCCGCCCCAAACAATGCATCAGGCATAGCAACCATCAACGCGATCGCGCCCGGCAGGACGTTTTTTGGTATCGGCGCGGGCAACACCGCCATGAGAATCATGGGGCAACCGCCCCAGCGTATCCGTCAGTTTGATAAGTACCTCACCGAGGTTGTGCCCCTGATCAGGGGTGAAGAAGCCCTGCACCAGGGAGTTCCGATTCGTCACGTTATGCCAGACAAGGGGTTTGTCAATGTCAGCGATCCGGTGCCCGTCTATGTCTCGGGGTTTGGCCCCAAATCACTTGGGCTCGCCGGTAAATACGGCGACGGCGCGGTGATCAGCCTGCCGGCAAATGGCGCAATGCTGGAGAACGTATGGTCCATGATCGAGGCTGGCGCCCTGCGCGCTGGCCGATCGCTGGACCGGGATGATTTCTATCTGTCAGCGCTGACCACCATTGTGGTACTCGACGAGGCAGAACCCATCGACTCGCCCCGGGTCAGAGCCGAGTGCGGCGCCTTTGTGATGGCCTCACTGCACTATGCCTACGACCAGTGGCGTAATTTTGGCCGCCAGCCAGCGGCGATTTATCGGGATGTCTGGGATGACTACACCGCGCTACTGGCGGCTTTCCCGGAAGAACGGCGCCATCAGCGCATTCACCTTGGCCATAACTGCTGGGTAATTCCCGAGGAAGAGCAGTTTGTAACACCCGACCTGATCCGGGCAACCTGCATGGTAGGCACCAGGGCCGAACTCATGGCACGACTGGCTGACCTTTCGCAGGCGGGGCTCGACCAGGTGATGATCCTGCCATCTTTCGACCCGCGCTATGCCGTGCTGGAACGCGTGGCGCGTAATCTGATCATTAATTTCAAGGACACAAATTTCAAGGACACACACCATTGAGGTGCTCACATTTGCAAGCTGTTACGCTCGCTTACATCCGTCGATCGCCTCCACAAACTCCAACTCGCCGAAAGTGTGTGACCTCTCCTCCAAAGGTGACCTCTCCTCCACAGGTGTGGGAGGCAGCGTTGATAAACATCCGAATTTACCTGTCACGCGTGCCCTGATTCAACTATGGCCTGGAATCGCACGAGGGCCCTGTTACTACCGATGAACCTGGGGTCATCCCGTAAAAAACCGTTCCAGGAACATCTCGACCATCGCTGCGGCACTCCAAGCGATGGGTGGCAGTACTACGTATAGCGCGATCCTGGATACAAGTTTCACATCCAGGGGCCAAGTGGCCAACTCCGCTATCCTGTCCCGGTGGGACAGCAAGGCTTCCATAAAAGCTGGGTCGTCGTGATCGGCATTGTCAACAAGCACTTGCATATCTACTAACTTTGCCCGCTTCTGATCGATGATCGCTCGATGAACGCCCCACATTGGAAGAAGCGTCATAGCAATAGCAACCGGCACTACAAACAATAGCGCGTCCTGATAGTTGACCCATCTTATTTCAAAATCAAGTGATTGCAGAGGTATTAGCGCGATGATGCCCATCGCGAATAACAGATCGAGAATGGCCATGCGTCCGAACGGCCGGACTTGTGAAAGCCTATATAAATTTACGGGGTAATGTTTGCCGAGTTTCATCATCGCAATTCCTGCGAAGGTCCTGGAGCTGACCAGCCAAGCAGCCAGAGTCCAGGTGATGAGGTTACTGACGACCATGGAAAGGTCCAGCCAGGCGTTATCAAGCAGATTCACCTGCAGTAAAGTTTCTGCGTACTGAACAATCGCCACTGTCGCGGCCAGAGTGCAAAACACTAAAGAATAAATCCGCGGTGGATTGAGCACCTGGGCTTTGATGCCGGTCGTGTCGTTTGGCCACAGGTCGTCGACTAGCTTGTTAGTTTGTCGCCAGAGGTAGGTCGAGATAAAAATAATATAGGCGGGAATAGCACTGTAGGTAGCGATGGTGCCCCACAGGTTACTGATTGACGCCCAGCAGCAACCAGCGCCCTCACTGTAGGTATAAACGATCCAGTAGTAGCCCAAAGAGGAAATTAGCCATATTGCTGACAGCAACGCTATGTGGATGTGTTTCTCGATTCGAACGGTCCAGGGAGGCCGAAGGCTTTGGCCCATGCTCAACATCCGAGTAAACCGGCCAGTGTGGTTC
>CAYGNA010000481.1:0-3357 GCA_964351065.1 uncultured Pseudomonadales bacterium | reverse complement strand
ATCTTCATCAGTGGTCGCGGGCACAATGCGGTCTACCATGGTAGATGGGAAGGACACATTGTCTGCTACCCAGTCTGCGAGGCCAGGTGCCAGTTGTCGACAATAGGCCAGCACAACAGATCGCGTCGCTGCGCCGTTGTGGGGCAGGTTGTCGCAGCTGAGAATGGACACACCTTTGCCGATCAACCGCCGTTTCAACAGTGCAGCGCCAAGAAAGCCAATGGCTGTCTTAGGCGCGCCGGGCTTCGACAGGTCAGCCTTGATGTCGGGATCGTCCAGCAGCAGATTGCCCGTGGATGCAGACCGGTAGTAACCTTTTTCAGTAATCGTCAGAGAGATAATGCGGGTTGTTGGCGATGCCATTATGCCAAGCAGATCCGGCGTTGATTCGCCGGCATACAACACATTATTGATCGCACCGATGATGCGCACCTCGCCACCTTTCTCCCAGACACTATAGAGAAAATCCTGCGGTACCAGCGCGTCCCTGACAAACGGAGATCGCAGGCTTGCACCGGTGATCATCCAGTTGCCGGGGGCAAGGTTAAGCAAGGTGTCGGTGTACACCGCCTGGTGTGCCTTGTGGAAAGCACCTGTGCCAAGGTGAACGATACCGGTCTTGAGGTGATGTCGATTGTACCCGGGTCGAATTACCGATTCGGGTAATCTGCCGAGGTTGGCTTCTTTGAGTTTCAAGGGATGTTATAGGCCTCGCGCGCAAACTGGTACGCCATACCCGTTGCCAGTTCAAGCGCCTCGTCTTCATCGAGTCGATGATCACAAACCAGTTCGGCAAGATGCCGGCAGTCCATGCGCCGGTTAACGTCATGCCTCGCGGGAATCGACAGGAAGGCGCGCGTATCGTCGTTGAACCCCGCAGTGTTGTAGAAGCCCGCGGTTTCAACGATGGAACGCTTGTAGCGCAGCATGCCCTCGGGGCTGTCGAAAAACCACCAGGGCGGTCCTATCCTGAGCGCCGGGTAGTGTCCTGCCAGCGGCGCCAGTTCGCGGCTGTAGACGGTCTCGTCCAGCGTAAAGAGAATGATGCGAAGTGTGCTTGAGTTGCCGTGTTTTGCGAGCAGTGGACGCAGGGCCTCAACATATTCGGTGCGCATTGGGATGTCGGCGCCTTTATCTCGACCATATGCCGCAAATAACCACGGATTGTGATTGCGAAAGGAGCCAGCGTGAATCTGTATCACCATGTTGTCTTCAATACTCATGCTGGCCATTTCGGTCAACATCTGCGCCCTGAAGACCTCTGCCTCAGCAGGGCTAAACTGACCTTTGACGACCTTGTTGAACAGTTTCCCTGCGTCCTGTAATGACAGGTCCGCGGTGCGGGCAGTGGGGTGGCCGTGATCTGTCGCCGTGGCCCCGTGGGCTGCAAATCGCGCCCGGCTGATTCGATGTGCGGCCAGGTATCCCTGCCACGAATGCGTATCTTCACCCGTTAATTCACCAAAGCGGATCAGGTTGTCGCTGAAGCCTTCAAACTCGGGATCAACAACCGGGTCCGGGCGGTAGGTGGTGACGACCCTGCCGTGCCAGTCGGAAGCCATGATGGTCTGGTGATGAACCAGTTCATCCAGCGGTGATTCGGTCGTTGCCAGAAACTCAATATTAAAATTGTCAAACAGGGCGCGCGGTAAAAAAGCCGGTTGTCTGAGTTGGTCACTCAGGGTGTCGAACAAATGATCCGCGTTGTTGGTCGACAGGCGCTCTGTGATCCCGAACACTTCCTGCAGCGCATGTTCGAACCAGAGGCGGGAGGGTGTGCCGCGGAACAGGTGATAGTGATCCGCAAAGGCTCGCCAAACCACACGCGGCGCGATATCTGCCCGTGATCCGTCGGCCTTTGGAATACCCAGCGAATCCAGTCCAACACCCTGGCTGTAGAGCATGCGGAACACATAATGGTCGGGCACGATAAACAGGGTCGCGGGATCGGGAAAGGGCTTGTTCAACGCAAACCATGCCGGATCGGTGTGGCCGTGAGGGCTGACAATTGGAAGCGATTTCACCTGATCAAAGAGCCGCCTGGCGACATCACGCTCAGCCGGTACTGGAGAAAACAGGCGGTCAGGGTGCAGCATCAAAGGTTCCGCCAGAGGCATAAGAAAGCAGGAAGGTTAGCCGTCGACTCGTGATCCCGTCAAGCTGGCGAGAAGATCGCTGATTGACGTTCAATGGCGGCGCGTGACACATTGAGCGCGCTCAGAAATCATTAATACAAGAGGAATTGTCATGCAGCAGGCCTGGCGCTGGTTTGGCCCGACAGACCCGGTGCCGCTGGATCATATCCGGCAGGCGGGAGCAGAGGTAATTGTCAGTTCACTTCACCATATCCCAACGGGTGAAGCATGGGGTGATGACGAGGTCTTGCGCTACAAGACGCTGATTGAAGGAGAGAATAACAGCAAGTCACCGCTGTACTGGCGAGTGGTTGAGAGTGTCAACGTCCATGATGACATCAAGGTCAGGGCGCCGGGGTTCGAGCGGTACGTTGAAAACTGGGCCGAGACTATTCGGACACTGGGTCGACACGGCGTACAGATCGTCTGCTACAACTTCATGCCGCTGATTGACTGGACGCGCACGGACCTTGCTTTCCAACTGCCCAGTGGCGCAACTGCGCTCAGGTTTGATGCGGACCGATTTGCCGCCTTTGACCTCTATATCCTTGAGCGTGCTGGCGCTGTATCAGACTATTCGCCCACAGAGATTGCACGCGCTGAGGCCTGTTTTACCGCCATGTCCGAGTCTGAGCAAAAGTCGCTCGTTGCCACGATCCTGGCAGGTTTGCCTGGTGGTACAACCGGCTCACATTCAGTTGAATCTTTTCGCGCGAGCCTGCAGCGCTACCAGGAGATTGATAGTGATCGACTGAGGGAGAACCTCCGGCTTTTCCTGGAGGCAGTGGTGCCGGCTGCGGAGGAGGCAGGGGTCAGGCTGGCCATCCATCCAGACGATCCACCACGACCAATGCTTGGATTGCCGCGCGTTATCTGTACTGCGGAAGATGTGCGCAAACTCTTTGCGGCCGCGCCGTCAAAAAACAACGGCATAGCACTGTGCGCCGGTACTTATGGGGTCCGTCCTGACAACGACCTGCCTGCCATGGCGCGGGAGTTTGGCGAGCGCGTCTACTTTGCCCACCTGCGCGGCACCCGGCGGGCGGCGGATAACCCCTTGTCGTTCCATGAGGCTGATCACCTGGACAGTGACGTTGATATGCTCGGGCTGATCGACGCGCTGCTGGATGAAGAGGAACGTCGCATGGCGACCGGCGAACCTTTTCCGATTCCGATTCGGCCGGATCACGGTCATCGTATGCTTGATGACCTGGCCAAAGAG
>CAYGNA010000480.1:0-3364 GCA_964351065.1 uncultured Pseudomonadales bacterium | reverse complement strand
ATCCACATTCAGGTCCGCTGCCGGCGCCAGGCAGACGCTCGCCAGCGCCTCGCCAACATCACTTGCCATGACAGCGGCAATATGACCTCGCGCATCGGCAGGGGTCACAAACATCGGTAATTTCGCCACTCCACGAAGCCAGGCTGCCCCATAACCACCATCACCATCAAGCAGGGAAGGTCGCACAACAATCCAGTCGCCATTGCTGGCCATGATCGATCGCTCACCACGTAGCTTGCTCGTCAGAAAGCGGCTGCGATCAGTTTCGGCGAGACCGAGCGCCGACACATGAATGAATCTTGCACCTGCCTCATGACACGCTTGCGCGGCAGCAGCGGGAGCAAGGTGGTGAATCCGCTCGTAGGTCGCTGCGCCAACCTGGCGCAGGATTCCGACACAGTTGAGCACCGTATCAAACGGCTGAACAATGTCTATCCATTCTTGCGGGTCTGTTAATGCCTCCAGCCGGCAGGTCAGGTGATCACGTTGTCCCTGACTGGTAGCACGTGTACCCACAACCACATCAGCGCCGGTATCACGCAGTGCGGCGACGGCATGACGGCCAATAAATCCACTACCACCAAGTACCAATACACGCTGAGTCAATCCGGTAATCCCCTGGCCCATGTTTTGCGGTTATCGCACCCTGGCTGCCACATTCGGCGGGTCAGTGGCTATCAGAGCTCACCTCCAATCGTCGCATATTTGTTGGCGACAAGCTGTCCCTTGTTCTTCAGAATAATGTCGTCGCTGACCTGAGCCTGCTGGTTTGCTTCAAAGTGCGCTAGCAGAGGAAAATGACGTGGCGCTCGCCTTTTTTGAATGGCATAAAGAAGTGGCAGCCGATAAGGCAGAGCGCGTGGCAAAAGTTTTCGAAAAAGAATTAATCCTGAAAGGACAGAACATGACACTACTGCTTTCAAACGTACACGAGTACATCGGTAAAGAAGTGGCTGTTACCGACTGGGTTGAACTTGACCAGATGCAGGTCAATATTTTTGGCGAGATTACACGATGGGCCAAACGGGGCCACAACGATCGTGAATGGGCCGAGAAGCACAGTCCTTATGGTGGCACGCTGGTGCACGGGTTTTTGATGGTCAGCCTGGTGACCCACTTTCTGGAACTTGGCGGACTTCTGTACCCCGATGGCAAGAGTCCGCTTAACTACGGCATGGACAAGGTGCGGATTCTCTCACCCGTAGTGGTTGGTGATGGCGTACGCTTGCGTGACCGCATCTCTGTCATGAGCGTTGAGGACAAAGCCGAGGGGCGGCGCCTGATCAAGACGGCTCATCATATCGAAGCCGAAGGTGCCGACAGAGCTGCCGCCTACGTGGAATACCTGAACCTGTGGCAACCGAGATAACCTGTTTTTACCACAATGCTTCGGCTCAATGAATCGCGACAAAAGGCAAAAGCAATCAGGAAGTCCCTAGCGTCAACAGGTTGTGAACCGGTTGATACAATGCTTCCAGGTAGGTGACATCCTCAGACGCCAGTTCAATAGTCGCAGCCTCTACCAGGTCTTCCAGCTGACTCAGTTTGGATACACCTACCACGGGGCAAACCACACCCGGTTTCGCTAACAGCCAGGCAACAGCAATCTGCGCCGGCTTCTTGCCATATTTGTCCGCGATCTCAATCACCCGATCGGCAATCGCAAAATCCATTTCACCGCGGTAAAGACCCTCGGTACGCTGCCGGTCATGGCCCTTCGAACGTGCAGTCGTGCCCGCGTCAAAACCACCACGATAAGCACCTGCCAGGATACCGCGGGCAAGCGGTGACCAGGGCGTGATGCCAACGCCGGTTTGCAGGCAATAGGGATTCATCTCACGTTCTTCTTCACGGTAGATAAGGTTGTAATGATTTTGCATGGAGATAAATTTTGTCCAGCCATGCTGCTCTGCCGTCATCTGCAGCTCGGCAAATTGCCAGGCGAACATCGAGGACGCGCCAAGGTACAGGGCCTTGCCGGCTTTCACGACGTCGTGCAGCGCTTCGAGTGTTTCTTCAATTGGCGCCTGAACTGCACCAGGCACAGCATGTGGATGGCGATGGATAATGAGCTGGTCAATATAGTCATGGCCGGTGCGACGCAGCGAATTGTCGATGCCTTCCATGATGTGCTTGCGCGACAGACCACCCTGGTTAGCGCCTCGCCCCATGGGCATCGACACCTTGGTGGTCAACACATATTCGTCACGAGGCAGGAGGTCTTTTAAAAGCTGGCCTACCACCTGCTCACAGGCACCCAGCCCATATACATCCGCGCAATCAAAATAAAACAGACCGTGGTCAATTGCCGCCTTGAAGATAGGCCGGGCTTCGTCCGGCCCAAGGGTCCAGTCGCCCTGGTGGCCGCGCCCGGGCTCGCCGAAGTTCATGGTACCAAGACACAACTTTGATACCCTGAGACCACTGTTCTTACCCAGTTGTACCGCTGGTAACATTTTTTTCTCCTCAGGAAAAAGTGATTTCATCTCAGGTCTTCCCCACGCGCTTCAAGGCATTCCCCCGCGACAACTCAGGTTTTCTGCCCGTATAGATGACAGGATACCAATGCAGATTCAACGGGTGCCAACGCCGGCTTCACCTCGCGACAGACCGGCATCGCATCCGGACAGCGTGGGTGGAACGGACAGCCCGGTGGTGGATTTCGTACGCTCGGCACCTCGCCAACAATCAGTTTATGGGGTCGCTCTGCTTCTATCTCCGGATTGGCCACGGGCACTGCATCCAGCAACGCTTTCGTGTAGGGATGTTTGGGGCTGTTAAACAACTCGTCTCTTGTGCCAACCTCAACCAGTCGACCAAGGTACATCACACCCACCCGGTGACTGATGTGCCGTACCACCGATAGATCATGCGCTATAAAGAGGTAGGTCAATCCCAGGCGCCTTTGCAGATCCATCAGCAGGTTGACCACCTGTGCCTGAATCGAAACGTCCAGGGCAGACACGGGTTCGTCACAAATGATCAGCTCAGGATCAAGCGCAAGCGCCCGGGCGATGCCAATACGCTGCCTTTGCCCGCCCGAAAACTCGTGTGGATACCGATCTGCCATATCCGGCAGTAACCCCACAAGGTCCATCAGTTCACGGATCCGCGCGCGGAAGACTTTTTTGTCCGGGGCCAGGCGATGCACAATCAGTGGCTCGCCAATAATGTCGCCCACCTTCATGCGAGGATTCAACGAGCCAAATGGATCCTGGTAAACCATCTGCATTCCGCGCCGAATTGGTCGCATCTGGGCGGGCGTAAACTGAGTGCCGTCAACGCCATCAAAAATAATTTCGCCCGCCCTCGCCGGTTGCATCCGCAGCACCATCGGCGTGGTGCGGCGTTGTCCGGGTACCTG
>CAYGNA010000479.1:0-3369 GCA_964351065.1 uncultured Pseudomonadales bacterium | reverse complement strand
GTTCAGTGTATCAATGAAATATTCCTCTCCATCAATCAGCACAGATACGACCGTATGCGAGGGATGAAGCCAACGAGTGAACAGCGTCACACGCGTTGCATCGTAGCCAAGTTCAGCCAGGCAACAAATCAGCACCCTTGCGCCTTCGCCGCAAAGCCCTTCCTTCCAGCCCAAGAGTTTTTCAGTCGGTTCCCGGAGGAAACTTCGGTTGCGCATGTTCAGGTGAAGAAAGCTGTCCTGGTCGGTATTAAACTCTTCCCTCAGTTTTTGGACCAGTTGTAGCGCCGTCTCCCAGGTCTGCGGAGTTCCGTGAAGGTATTCACTAACGAACCGCCCAACTGCTCGGTTCTCGCGCAACTGTCGAGACGCAAAAAGCACTGTCACAGCGAGGCAAATAGCAAAAGACACAACCAGAAAAAGGCTTAACATCCTGAGCTAAAACACCCTGACGAAATTGGTAACGTCGGAAATTGTCTATTGATACGCGCCAGCATTCAGGCTGGAACCAGCACGCCAGGCCCGACCGGTGACATCCTGCCTGATATCCAGGCCATACATGGTTCTGAAAGTTGCATAGGCGCTTGGCTCAGGCACAATTTTTCTCGCTGGCGAGCCAGCCTGTAATGAGTAATCCCCAGCCAGCGTATTCGTTTGATTGACAATCAGTGGATCAACGTTTGTCAGGTTACCCACTTTCACATCCTGCAGCGGTGGGGCCTGCAGAGTGATGTTTCCACCCGTTGAACGGTAGTCCACATTGTAGCTGTGCGTTACCAACCAGTTATCGTTGATGCCTTCAAATCGATACGGGCTGCCACCGTCATCGAGACACTCCAGGAAGATGTTGCCAACAAACGTCATTTCCTGATCCTGTTCCTCCTGGGGAATCAGGGCTGTATCGAACTTGCCGTTTTGTGGTGCTTCAACAACCGACACCTGTTGACCACAGTCGATTGTGTTCATCGCAAAGAACATACCGTCACCACAACTCTGGAAAGTTCCCGCGTCAAGAAAAGTACAGCGCGCTGCAATCGGCACCGCAGCACCAACATTGATGTTTGTAACCAGGTTGCCAAGAAAGTAGACAAAGGCATCCTGAGACGTCCCCTTGTAGGAAACCGCGTCACCGACGTTTTCAATTCGGTTGTTGATAAACCATTCAAACCGGTTGCCTATGTAACTTTCGGCATCATTGGCCGCAATAATCGGCGATCCATTAGCTGCCTTTTGGTCATTTTTGAAGTTATAAACGTGGTTCTCAGAGAAGATGACGTGATAACACCCTTTTGAATCATAGGCATTCTCATAGTTCTCAAAGAAAGTGTTTCCGGCGATATAAATATAGTGTGGTCGTCGCGCAAAGATGGCATCGAACTGATTCGAGTTGGAGCACTGAATGCTGTCACCCTGAAGGTGGTAGGAGCGGTTATTCAGGTACCAAAAGTAGTACATGGCTCCCTGAGGTTGAACACCATGGTTATCCTTACTCGTAGTGTAGTCATCCAACCAACGTCCTAACCCAAACAGGTCGTTGTCGTACAACACCACAAACTTAACCTCATTACCGATTCTCCCACTCAGACTTAGACAACGAGCACTCGACGACTCGGTACCAAACGGATCACTTGTGCCACTGCCGCTACAGGTCGAATGCCGGATAGTAAGGTAGCCTATAGTCCCGGTAGATGCAGGATCCGACTTATCCAGCAAAAACCTAAAGCCATCTGTCGGATGATAAAAATGCACATTGTCAAAAAGTACATGAGTAAGACTGCCGGCGTCGCCCACATCCAGCTTACGGAAATTCAGCTTGGGTTGATTAGTCCACCTGGGACTGCTCTCTGTGCTGGTGACCCCTATAAACCAGATTGGCTCGGATTCAGTACCCGCAAAATTGATGAGATTGATGTTCTGGTTTTGACCATAGGTATGTCCATCCCCCGCAATGAACAACTGCGAATTGGCAGCAATCGTCCAACTGGCACCACCACCATAACCAGGCAAGGTACATCTCGGAACAGCCTGGGTTCCATTACCCGCGTCACTGCACGCGGGGTCTGAACCATCAATCCAGTACTGATTTGCAGCACCTGTGTAGGCAGGTGTTTCCAGGTTGATGGGGTCATAAGGGAATGCCTGGATATCACCACCCGCCGGTGGCAGCGCGGGCATAATCGCCGCGGGCACCATGCCAGCGGGGTCCGGCACCCCTAAATAGATACCAGCCCGGGGCGCGTCACCGAAACGCAGGTTGGAAGGTGACCCTGGGGCCGCAGCAGATGCTGACTGCGCACATCCAATGAGGCCAACGATCAAAGATAACCAAAAGTAGCGGGGTTTCATTCTCATCCTCATTGCCTAGAGTACGGCATTCAACTGGTTCGATTCGGCACCCTTGTCGCCACCGATATAGACCTGAACTGTAAACTTGTAGCTGCCCAATGGAATTGGTGGCGTTGTAAAGGTGCTCGGAATGGGAGCGCCAACGTTACTGGTGTCACTGCTACACGTCGGTGTAACAGAACCGACCCTTGTCCAGCACACTTCATAGCCTGTCAGGTCAACAGTAGGATTAAGCGCGCTCCCATCTGCAAATTTAGTCGGGTTATCCCAGGCCAGATCAACCGGCGTCGCGTTGACGACGGTGATAACAAAAGAAAGCTCTGCAATAGAGTTTGGCTCGCCATTCCCGTCATCGGCGGAAATCTTGACGTCGGGATAAATAACACCATCATCTGACAGAGGTGGCGTACCCGACAACTGGGGGCTACCTGACACGGTTGACAGTGTTGTCCATGTTGGCGCACCGGTTACCGAAAACTCAAGCTTCGCAAAATCACCATCGTCTACGTCTGCAGCAACCGGAGAAAAACTATAGGCCTGATTAACAAGCGCAAAGTCGGGAGCAGTGCCGGTAAGCGTTGGCACGTCATTGGTGTTGAGTACGGGGAAACCAAGCGTAAGGTCAACCGTATCGTTCCCGTCAGAAAGCGATATGGTGATGCCCTCATTTGACTTCACATCATCATTGGTCGGCGTGCCTGAAATAGTCCCATCTACACTGTTGAACGACCACCAGGTCGTCGGCTCCGGGGAGACCGTAAAGGTTTCTCCACCACCCGAGGTTGGCGTAAACGAGAACAGGGAGTCCTCAATAGCGTCCGCAGGCGTGCCGGTTAATGTTGGCGGTACGTTAACAACCTCAATATTAAAACTCGGCAGGCTGTCAGTGGCACTGGCAAGGTCAGTCGCAGTAATCACCACATTGTTCACCGTGCCAACATCAGCATTTTTCGGGGTACCGGACAGGACCCCTGTATTCACGTTAAAGGTCAGCCAGGCTGGAAGAGCGGCGCCATTTGCTGTCGC
>CAYGNA010000478.1:0-3374 GCA_964351065.1 uncultured Pseudomonadales bacterium | reverse complement strand
CATGCTGGCACGCGGTCACGAACAGGAATTTGCCGAGCGCATTTTTGAGCAGATCAAGTGTTTTGGGGACTATGGCTTCCCCGAGTCTCACTCTGCGAGCTTTGCCCTGCTGGTGTACTTTTCTGCCTGGCTAAAGTGCCATGAACCCGCAGCTTTCTACTGCGGCTTGCTGAACAGTCAGCCCATGGGATTTTATTCACCTTCCCAACTGGTACAGGATGCCCGCCGCCACGACATTGAGGTCAGGCCAGTTGACGTATTTGCCAGCGACTGGGAATCAACGCTGGAACCCTGCAAATCACGCGGGCACCAGGCAGTACGCCTTGGTTTACAGCGCATCAAGGGGATGAAAGAAGACACAGCGCACAGGATTATCCGGGCCAGGGACCAGAGCAACATCAAGAGTCTGCAGGAGTTTGCCCGCAGGGCAAAACTGGATCGGGGTGACATGGCCCGCCTCACCGAGGCCGGTGCACTCCGGCATCTGTCAGGTCATCGGTACCAGGCTCATTGGGATGCAAGTGGTATCCTGCCAGAAACAGCAATCGCCGGTTTGGCTGAGTGTGCCGACGAAGCGCCGGTATACCTGCCGCCACCGGCAGAAACCGATGATCTGAGAGCTGATTATGCCAGCGTTGGTCTGACCCTTGGACGTCATCCCATGGCCATACTGCGTGAAGGTGAACCTTTTGCACGCTTTCGCACAGCGCGAGACTTACCCGGGTTAAATCACGGCCGGTTTGTACAGATAGCAGGTATTGTGACCGGCAGACAGCGCCCCTCCTCCGCATCCGGCGTACTTTTCCTGACCCTGGAGGATGAGTTCGACAACATTAACGTGGTGGTCTGGACCAGCGTACTGGAGCGATTTCGGCGTGAGATCGTACAGGGGCGATTACTGCGCGTAAAAGGCGTACTCGAACGCGAATCATCGGTAATCCACGTGGTTGCCGGTTATGTAGAAGATCTGAGTGAGTACCTGGAACACTTTTCCCTACAGTCCAGAGACTTCAGGTAAGCAAAGAAAATAGACAATGACGGACAAATAAAGGGAACTTCAACTGCGCAGGACAACCCTGGCATTGACCGTGCCAGACAGCTCATTACGGTCTATAGAAAGCTGCCGCACCGCCACGCCCTGCCTCGACTGGGCTTCCAGCCAACGAATCAGTTCGTTGAACGCAACACCATCAAACCAGACACTGACCCCATCGCTGCCTTCCGGCTGGAGCCGATTAGGGCTAATGCCATACTGTTGGGCAGATCTGGAGACTTCGGTCAGCAGGTTCTGACCACCCTGTGCACTGCCTCCTTCTGCCACCAATGCCCGGACTTCCTGCTCGGTCGAGCGCATATACTGAATGAGTCGCAACTGCTGATCGCGATTTGCCTGCCGCTCTTCAAAAAACGAATTGGCTGGCGCCCAGACACCAAAGTAGAGCAGCAGCGCCCCAAAGAAAGTAACAAGCGCCGTTAGCGCAACACGATCGCGGGGTTCCAACCCTTTGAATCGGGATCGAGCCAGTTCGAGTGCCGCGATTGCCATCTAGTTACCGCCCGTTGTCTTGATCTTGACACTGCCACGTGCACGATCTGCATCCTGACTGATTGTACCCACCTCTGCCTGCAGACCAGCACCTGTCAGCGTTTGGGAAAAAAGTACAAATGCATCTGAACCCGGTGCAACAAGCTGCAGGTTCAAATCTCCCCGACTCTCGTTGAAGTTGACGTTCTCCAGTCGAAGGTTAGAACCTGGAATGTACCGGGCAGCCTCACTGAACAGGTCAAAAAACTCACCGACGCTCTGACCGGAACCGGCACGCAGCCTGGCTTCCCAGCGCCTGCGCAAATCCCGCGGTACCGTATTGCCCGGAAACACTTCTGCATACAGTGCGATGGCCTGCCGTTCATACTGGCCTGCCTTTACATCCAGGTAAATGCCCTGGCCAATCAGCAGCATGATGTGCAGGGCAAACGCAAAACCCGCAAGCATGGCAACGGATTGCCAGATACGCCCGCGACCGGCGTTTTCTTCCTGTACCCTGTACTTACCCTGCAGCAGGTCTATTGCCGTGGTATTAAACGACCGGCACAGGTATTCGAAGGGAGAATAATCGAGTTCAAACTGCGAAAGCACCCCGGGCAATTCGACTTCAATCTGTGACGCGTGCAGTTCAAATCCGGCGAACGCCTCTTCTGCCGCAGTTACGCTGACTCTCGCCTGCTCAGCCTCGGAGAACAGGGACAGGATCACTGGCAACTGCGCGACCTCTGTTGCAAGACCCGTCTGATCGCCAGTGCGCAGCAGTGCCCGATCGCCATCCAGCAGAATGGCTGATCCCGAGGTACGGGGCAGGTGCAATACATCAACGGTCAAACTGTCAGGGAAGAGCCCCGCCCCGGTGAATTGCCCCAGAAGCGTTTCGAGAAAGACATCATCCACCACAGCAACACTGGTGGCCCCAGCGTCATTCCGCGGCCCAACTGCAAAGTGACAATCCTCCACGTCGGTGGCGAGTTCTTCTTCCACCATGAAAGGGACGGCCTGCAATACCTGGCGTTGTTGTTTGGTAGGCACCTGGGCCGCCGTCAGCAGAACACGTTCAGCCGGCAACAATACCCGCGTCTCGCCCGACCAGCTCATCTCGGCAGCCATCTCGGTCAACGCATCCCAGTCACCCGCACCACGAAAACGCACGATGCCGGAAGCATCATCCAACAGCAGCCACTCAAGCTGGTCGAAACCGGCAAAAACGTAGAGATTCTCAGCCATCAAGGGCCACCTGAACGGGATAAACCTTCTTGCTGATGTCCCGGTAAAGTACTCGCATACTGCCGTCCGTTGGATCTCGCTGAATGATACTTGTCAGGTAAGCATAGCGATCGCCGTAACGGGCCCGCACACTCACCTCAAAGAACCCGGATTGTACACCAAGGAAGTCACCGGACATGTTCTGGGCCGGCAACTGTGGCAAAAATTCCTGAATCGAATCATAACCTTGTTGCTGGTCGCGTTGTGCCACGACGCCTTCTGCTGCTTCCAGCGTGAGTGAAGGTGAGACCGCGGCAATCACGGCAGCCGGCGCTGTATTCAGATTAATTGACACACCCGGGTCGGGAATCGCTGCAAGATATGGCCGAAGCGCAGCATATACTTCTTCGTTCATCTCAAGGATAAGGCGCAGTTCGGACAGATCCACCATGGGCTGGTCGGCAGTTCTGTAGGGCGTTTCCAGGCCCAGGTAGTCAAAGTCTTCAGCGCCAAGTGCACCTTTGGCATCATTCTGGTCTACCCAGTCACGGATGCGCTCAGCAAACATGGGGTCCACACCCAACAATGTCGCCAGCGCGACCATACGCTGCCCCGTCACAAC
>CAYGNA010000477.1:0-3378 GCA_964351065.1 uncultured Pseudomonadales bacterium | reverse complement strand
TCGACAAACTGTTAGTGCTTTTGCCCAAAGTCAAAGCCCACGTCGACGAGCTTCATCAGGTCACCGCTGTTAAAGTAGAGATCGTTTTCAGCCACCACGTTCCGAACCATCTTCTTTTCTGATGCGCTGGCGTCCGTATAGCCTTCAAACCTGGATTTGTCGGTAACTTCAATCAACAACAGGCCGGCTTCACCGTCAGGCATGACAATACAACGGCCATCTGGTCCGCGAACAATTTCGTCGTTGGCAATGTCATACTTCACGATCTTGACAGGCGCAGTACCAAGGCCAACAGTGCACTCCTTGTTAAACACATTGGCGAAACCACCGTTGCCCTCGCTGGCGCCGTAAAACTCGCCGATGCGTTCGATTGCAAAACGCTCCTTGAAACTTTTCCAGATATCCGGTCGCAAGCCATTACCAACAATTGCCCGCACCGGGTTGTCGCTGTCCTGGGGGTGCGGCGGCGCTGACATCAGGTAGCGGACAAACTCACCGATATACACAAAACTCGTGCAATTGTATTTGCGGACGTCATCCCAGAATGCCGAGACAGACAGACGTCGCCGGATTACTGTTGAAGCGCCGGCATGGAAGGCGGCGACCAGTCCAATCATGAGTCCGGTGCCGTGATACAGCGGCAGGCAGTTGTAAACCCGGTCAGTTTGTTTGATGCGCATCAGATAATCGGCGGACATACCTGCTGCCGGTAGTACGCGCTTGGCTGAAACCACGGCTGCTTTTGGCAGGCCGGTCGTACCGGATGTGAAAATGTAGTACGCGGTATCGCCCATTTTGACTGCCTGGGTTTCGGCAAGGTTACCTGCTTCAACAGTTTCATCGGTAGAATCGAGTTGGACAGCCCAATTAGGGGGCGGCACCTCGCCGGCGTCAGCGACGTAGAGATAATCGGCACCGTCTTGCAGATTGAGTTCGTCACGAACCTCGTTAAGAGAGTCGGTCAGTTCTTCCCCAAAGATGCATTTTTTGGAGTTGATCAGGTTGATACAGTGCGTCAGGGGGTGTTTTGTCAGGTTGGTGTTGATCAGGCCTGCAATAGCGCCAAGTTTACCGATGCCTAGCATACAGACCACAAACTCGATGCGGTTCTGCATGAAGAGTGCCACGCAGTCACCTTTCCTGACGCCCTGACCCTGCAGCGTTCTGGCAATTCTATTGGCCCTGTCGTTCAGTTCCTTCCAGGTGACAACTTCACCTTCACAGAGCAGCGCGACACCCTGGGGATACTTTTGTGCATTCTGCTCTGCCAGCAGCGCAATGGATCCGATTGCATCTGATGCTGGTGGTTTGGTTGTTGCAGCTGCATAAAGGACCTTCAGATCCCCGAAGAAATTGCTGATCGCGCCCATCCGGTTTGCCTTTGTCGGGTTTAAGTGAGCGCAATGATACGAAAATTGCAGGGTGCCTGCATCCGCTCCTGCCCCATGATGTACGGCACCAACCAACCGTTGGTCCGCTCCACAATGCCGTTCGTAGGGAATGTTGAAGGTGTAAGCAAGCAGAGTTTTGACGTAGGAAAATGCCCTGTTTTGTCGTGCGAAATGGTACTTTTAAGAGGGGTCAGATGTCGACATTTCCACTGTGAGAGGGTCGTTTACCCCGGCAAAATCAGGCCCAAATACAATTCAAGACCTGACTTATGCACATATCGGATTTAATACCGTTCATGATTCGGAAAAACCTGTAGCAGTAGCAATCGACGCTTTGAAAATAGGGCAACTATTTGAAATATAAAGATATTTGTTTGTTCCCAGGGTGCTAACCAGCTTTGCTGTTGGCCGTCAAGGGGGGAACACGATGTTTTTGTTTGGAAAGTTATCACCAGAGTTATCCACAGGCTGGCATCGGTTAGTGTTCGCTAACCGTGGTTGCCCTGAGTGACCGACAAGTACCCTGTGCATTGTGCGTCGCGTCAGTGCTACATTGGGTTTTTTACTGGCAGACTCCCAATTAATGATCGAATTTTTACTCAGGGCCCATGGTGCTCCGACAGACCCCGGACGATTCTTGCAATCCGTTGGCGTCGACGCTCACGTTGAATACCTTGCTCAGATCGTCATAAACGCGCTGTTCATTTCCCAGACGCACCGGCCAGATGCCAGGCTCACCATTGTCTGTGAAAACTCGGCCGATTACTCGCGCGCCCTGACCCTGTCGGGCGACAGGATTGGCAGTATTGGCGCTGTGACTGAGGCAGGCATACTTGAATTGTTGGCGGATTCGTTGCGGCAGGCCCAGGGGCTTGGCAAAGAAATGCAGGTTCAGACGCGGGAAGGGGTCCTGGTGCAGGCGATCAGCTTTGAACGACTGGTCAAGGCGCGGTTGGCGGTCGGCGCTGTTTTTCTGCTGGACCGCAAGGGACAGGATATTCGCGAGGCGAATCTGCCACTCAATGCCACCTTTCTGATGACAGACCACGTGCCGATGCCGCGGAACCTGAAAAAGTCTTTGCTGCGTCAGGGTGTCATTCCCGTTTCGCTTGGCCCCAGGATGCTGCATGCATCTCAGTGTGTCGTGCTGGCACAGAACGAGCATGATCGCCTGTACTCTGCTACGTGATTGGTGAATAATCACACGCTATTTTTCCAGGGCACGAGAACATGACACAAGAGATTGAATCTATTGCAATTTTGGGTGGAACCGGCGATCTGGGTGGAGGCCTGGCCCGACAATGGTCACGCGCTGGCTACAGGATATTGATTGGATCTCGTACGCTCGAGAAAGGTGAGGCCGCGGCCAGGGCGCTGCTTGATGAATTTCCTGACCTCAATGTGAGCGGACATGAAAATTTTGAGGCTGCGAGCGCAGCCGATCTCGTGGTGCTGACAGTGCCGTTTGCGCACCAGATCAGCACGCTGGAGACGGTTCGGGATGCTCTCAAAGGCAAGATTCTTATTGATGTCACCGTACCATTGGTGCCGCCAAAGGTCGGCACAGTGCAACTACCACCGATGGGTTCAGCAGCGATGATGGCGCAGGCCTGTGTGGGTGAGGAGGTTGATGTGGTCTCGGCATTCCAGAATGTAGGTGCCCAGCATCTGCAGGAAGATCACAAACTCGAATGTGATGTGCTGGTGACCGGTGACAAACGCGCAGCCCGGGACACCGTAATCAAGCTGGTAGAAGCTGTTGGCCTGCGTGGCTGGCATGCGGGACCGCTGGCAAATTCGGCTGCGGCCGAGGCATTAACGTCAGTGCTGATTACCATCAACAGGCATCACAAAATTAATGGTTCGGGCCTCGTGATTACTGGCGAATCAGCAGCGGAATGAAACTGTCTTTTACCGGCATCGAGGATATTCCAATGGTTGCGCCCGGGGATGACCTGGTCGATATCATCATTGATGCAGTCACGCG
>CAYGNA010000476.1:0-3380 GCA_964351065.1 uncultured Pseudomonadales bacterium | reverse complement strand
GTAACCACCCGGCCCAAGCGCCAGTTCCATTTTCGAACACGGATGCGCGAGACCAGTAAATGCGAGGCGTACTTCACCCACAGAAAACTCGCTGCCTTTGAGCGCCAGCAAGTTCAGGTTAGACACCACAATGTTGCGCCGGAGGATTGCCGGGTTGATATGATCGCGATTCAGCATTGAGGCAACAGCCGCAATATGCTCAGCCTGGATCAGGGTAACCTCACGCGTTGTGCGACGCGCCTGGAAGCGGTCACCCACCAAACCTTTACCAGCGGTGGCGAGCACTTCTGTTGGCGTCAACATGGGTTCGCCACGGTCTGGTCGAACGCCAATCCAGCCCACCTGACCGGTCTGTGGCAGTACCTGGATCAGTTCCGAAATCACCATCGGGTTCATTCCAACGCTTTCTCCGAATTGAAGGCCTGTATTTAGGCTAGTGGGGTCATCCGGTAATCGAGGCGCCGCGTATTATCCGCACTTTGTTTAGCGACTCTTCGGAGAACTGACCCATGATTGCCAGTTTGTTACCCTTCACGCTTGTTCTGCTAATGCTTCTTGGCGTCGGTGCATTCGCGTTTGCGCAGCAGCGCCCAGAGATCACAACCCGTAACAAGGCGAATTGTGTTCGCCTGCCGGCAGAAGACAGCGAGTTTTAGTCAGCCTGCATCCGCTCGCCCCTGCATCCGCTCGCTATAGTCCCATGCGCTTAGCCAGACAGGTTTGATGCATATTGCGAACTCCCCTTCCTGGCGCGACAGTAACCATCTCGCCAGGGATGAGTCGGTCTCCCCAAGGTAGCGCGCGATCAATCGTGACAGCACCTCAATCGCCGGCTTGCGCATCAGTGTGGCGACCCCCTGGCCGCGAACACCTTTGTAGGGTGGATCGTTGGGCGCGACCTCAAATGCACAGTTTGGATTTTTCTGGAGCAGTTTGATCAGCTTGCTGCTCTCGTGAGAAGCACACCACAGTGTGCCTTCCTCGACATTCCACTCAAACCAGATTGAGCAGAGGGCAGGAAAATCCTCGTCCATCACCGCAAGCCTGACTGGTATCACTGACTGTGCGAGAAACTCGTCAATCGACCCACGTGGCCAGGCACTGGCCCTCGCGACTCTCACGAACCAGCCCCCCGCGGGAACACCCAGGGATGCGAAGCCGACAGGCCACCATCAACAGCAATTGCCTGGCCGTTTACATAAGAAGCCGCGTCACTCAGCAGGAAGCAGGCCATCGCAGCAATTTCTGCGGGCTGGCCATAGCGGGCAGTTGGATTAATCTGGCCGATTCGATACTCGGTGCCCTTGGACCGGGCACGCTCAAACGTTGGCGCTGTCATGCCCGTTTCGATAAGGCCTGGACACACTGCATTAATACGTACGCCGGTACCATACAACTGGTATGCAATGGTTTGGGCCATACTGATGACACCCGCTTTGCTGGCACTGTAGTCAACACCACCGGCGTTGGCGCGCAACCCGGCAACACTGGCGGTCATAACAATGGCACCTGATCGTTGCGCAGTAAAATGAGGCACCGTATGTTTCACACAGAAAAAAGTACCGACGGTGTTTACCCCAAGCGTTTTTTGCCAGTCATCCCCTGTCATTTCAAGGAAGGGTTTGCGCGCGCCGCCCACCCCGGCGTTGGCATAAATGCCATCAATGCCGCCAAGGTTATCAATACACTGAGTGACAAAACCCAACACTGCAGCCTCGTCGCTCACATCGGCAACCATCGCGATTGCTTCGCCACCCTGGGCGCGAATGATCTCCGCCGTCTCGTGCACAGTCTCGGCATAGTCCACCAGCAGCAGCGATGCACCCTGCTCTGCAGCAAGCAGGCTGGATGCACGACCAATACCGCTCCCGGCACCGGTAACAATGAGTCGTTTTCCTTCCAGTGACGCCATCAGCTTTTCCTCAATCCCAAGTGGTTAATTAACGTATACCCACACTGACCAGCACTGCCAGCAATGCGTTTTTCACGGCTGCTTCGCTGTTATCGTCAGTCCAGCATTCATGCAACGCATGCGCACCTGACGTTTCCCCACCGCCGCCAATCGTCACCGCCGGAATTCCCAGCGACATGGGTACGTTGGCATCTGTTGATCCTTCACGCAGTGCAGGTGCAAGGCCGTTGAGCCGCATGGCTGCCATGATCCGTTGCACGAGTGGCTCGGCATTGTCGGTTTGTCCCGCCGGGCGGAAACCTATGCGCGCAAACTCAACTGTCAGCGGCTCACCTGATGCTCGCTGTTCATTCTGTTCGTCAAGTGCCTGGCCAACAGCCGTCTTCAATATTTCATCCATTGCGGCCAGGCGGTCCGGGTCGGGCGATCTCATATCAATCTCTGCCCAGTTTTCAAAAGGAATGGAGTTAACCGACGTACCGCCGCCAATGCGACCGATGTTGTAGGTGGTTTTCGCGCCTTCCGCGTTAACGTAACCATGCGCACGATCATCAAAGTAATGAATTGCACGACTGAGCGCGTGTGCCGGGTTCGCCAGCCCAAATGCGCCGTAGGAGTGGCCGCCTGGTCCGCGCACGATAAGCTTGTAGCGGATCGAACCGACTGCCCGGGTTGTTATTCGGGAGGCGCCGCCCCCGTCTATGGCAATAAACTCATCCACTTTTGGTCCGCCTTCCCGCAGCAGATAACGCACGCCGCGCAGATCGCCAATACCTTCTTCGCCCACAGAACCAACCAGCAGGATATCCCCCGCATGCTCAATGCCGGCACCGGTAATTGCCCGCGCAAGCAGAAGCGCCGCAACCAGCCCCCTGCCATTGTCACCAATACCTGGTGCGCAATACTGATTGCCTTCCTTACGTACTCGTACGTCCGTACCTTCGGGAAAAACGGTATCAAGATGAGCAACCACTGCGAGAGTCCCCGCGCCACCCCGCCCCGGAATTCGTCCGAGCACATTACCCTCAGTATCAGTCTCAATATCGTCGACACCGTTCTGCTCAAGCAGGTGGGCAAAGTACTCGCCGCGATTGGTTTCCTTGAATGGTGGCGCCTCAATTTCTGTGAGTTCTATCAGCCAGTTCTCCGCCACCTCCCGCGATTCATCGATGATGTTAAGCGCCTTTGTAACGTCTGATCGCGCTGCAAGATCGGCAATTTCCTTGTCATAGGGTGCAGCCCAGACGGTTGTGGAAAATGCGACCACTGTCAGGCCCGTTAGTAATCCGGTTTTCATGTCCACGTCCTCATCAGTCCTTCCTGCATACAACTGGCGACAAGCCTGCCATCCGCGCTAAAAATTGTGCCGCGATTATAGCCGCGGCTGTTCGCAGCCGCCGGGCTATCCATCGAATACAGCAGCCAGTCACTCGTCGTAAAAGGTTCGTGAAACCAGATACTGTGGTCA
>CAYGNA010000475.1:1680-3385 GCA_964351065.1 uncultured Pseudomonadales bacterium | reverse complement strand
AACTTGTCCCGGGCCGTGCAACTCTGTGTTGATATTGGCAGTCACATCATCAGCGAATCCGATGTCGCCGCACCTACCAATTTGGTCGTTCTGGATTACAAGGTGTGAGCCCGTCGAATGGGCGATTCCCACTCGCCTTATTCGCCTTACACCAGCAGGTCTCCGATCACGATCTTGGTCACCGATGCGATCGGGTGTCGATTTTGTTTACACACTTGAGCTCCCCGCTTTTTCAGCTTCCCCACAAACCAATTATTTCAACAAGTTAGATTAACTGGCATCCTCATTGCTAGTCTTTAACACTATTCCACCGTTAAAGAATTGACCCATGAAAAAAATAGTTGCGGTATGCCTGCTCGGACTCGCTGTCAACGCCAGCGCATCCACTGTTACCTGGACAGACTGGCTCAGCGTCACAACGTGGAATGGCATAAGCCAAACTGCTCATGGTCAACTCATCAACGGTGGAGATACTGTCGATGTTTGGCTGACCTCAAACTCACCGTTCTACAGCTGGGCGCTGAATAGTAGTCCATACTGGACAGGACCGGCTTACACCAATGGGATCGTCGACAACTCGCCGCTGAACCAGGACCAGATCATGCTGGGTGCAGGGGGCACTACAACCATCACATTTTCGCAGGCCATAGATACGCCACTTATTGCGATGAATAGTTGGAATTCCAACGTGGTAAATTTTAGCCAGGGTATTGCAGTCGATAGTTACGGGTCGGGTTATTGGGGTAGCGGTACGCCTGTAAATGTTACCTCGACAGGCTTCTCCGGCAGCGGAGAGTTTCATGGTGTGATCGCAATGGCCGGGGACGTCACCAGCTTTTCGATGACACACACAACCGAATACTGGCATGGCCTTACCATAGGTGTCGTCGGAACCTCAGTACCCGCACCCGGTGCGCTGGGTCTCTTCGCCCTCGGCTTGTTTTGGCTTGCCCGGCGTGGCCCGCGGGTTTTTTAGAACCAACCGGACCACCGATCTGCGAAGATCTTCGAAGCGGGCTGCTTTCGCGGGACACCTGTAACTGGCTGGCGTCTCGTGCTTTCGCTTTACTTCCAATCCCGTCATCATAGCCACCCTGAAACATGAGCATGGCAGATATGAGCGGCGCATCAGCTGAACTCCAGCCAATCAAGACCAATGTACTGGAATCTTTCCGGTTTCTCAGACAGAGCTACAATAACCCGCTGGAGCACGGCCAATATCTGCGAGAGCGATTTGGCGATGTCGTGATGCAGCGCGCGGGTCGCATGAGGGTTGTGCACCTGTTTGGCGCTGACGCACACCAGTTGTGCCTGGTAAACCAGGGGCAGACATTTTCCAACAAGAAAGCCTGGGATATGATCATTGGCAGGATCTTTCCTAATGGGTTGATGCTGCGGGACGGCAGTGATCATCGCTACCATCGGCGCCTCATGCAGGCCGGGTTCAAGAGCAACGTCATGCAGCGGTACCTGCAGCAGATGATTCCTCAGGTGCAGCAAACAGTGAATACCTGGTGCGAGTCCGGGTCAACCAAAATTCTGGCTTATCCCGCTTTCAAGCAAATGACGCTGGACCTTGCCGCCACCATATTCCTTGGGATGGATCTGGGCGCTGGCGCCAACAAGGTCAACAAGGCGTTTGAAGCCACTGTGGCGGC
Source organism: uncultured Pseudomonadales bacterium (assembly GCA_964351065.1). GTDB lineage: Bacteria > Pseudomonadota > Gammaproteobacteria > Pseudomonadales > Azotimanducaceae > JANQJA01. The sequence goes on along the minus strand of CAYGNA010000475.1, from coordinate 1,727 downwards.
CTCCATGCCCCGCATTCCCTTCGCTTTGCCTGGTACCGTGCTGTACC
>CAYGNA010000475.1:0-1580 GCA_964351065.1 uncultured Pseudomonadales bacterium | reverse complement strand
ATGTGTATTGGCCTTCACTTTGCCGACATGCAGATCAAGCTGGTGATGGCTGAACTGCTCAAGCGATACGAGTTCAAGGTCGCAGAAGGGTACGAGATGCCCGTGCAGCAATCGCCGATTTCCAAACCGCGAGACGATCTGCCAATGACGCTCGAACGCAGAGCCTGAATTTCCCGAATTGCCCCGTGCCCCGTGAATCTGGCATAGTCACCAGACTGCGGGTTTTGCTACCAGGCGTGTTGCCCGCAGCGACAACCAGAGGGAACAATGACGAAGCTGACGGGGCTAGTGCTTACCCTGCTCCTGTTGCTGCAAGGAACCGCTTCTGCGGGTGAATGGCAGCATGGGCTCTCACATTTCGGCAACCTGAAATATGGCGCTGATTTCCAGCATTTTGATTACGTTATTCCGGATGCTCCCAAAGGCGGCCGACTCAAACAGGCTGTTATAGGTACCTTTAACAACCTACACCCCTACATAGACAAAGGCCGCGCCGCCGCCTGTGTCAACGTCGGCTGCATGTTGCCGTACGACATGCTGATGAAACCTTCAAGCGATGAGATCGCCTCGTCCTATGCACTGGTTGCTGAGGCAGTCCGCCTTGACGATGACTTTCGTTGGGTGGAGTTCCGACTGGATCCTCGCGCACGCTTCCATGATGGCAAGCCAATTACCGTCGAAGATGTCATTTTTACCTTCAACATCATCAAGGCCGAAGCGTCATTCGGCTGGAAAACGTCTTACCGCGACATCGTCTCGGTGGAACAAACCGGTGAGCGATCGTTCAGGTTTAACTTCAGCGAAGACGCGCCGCGCACGCCGCAGTTGTCCCGTCACATCAGCATGTTCTGGGTGATGCCCAAACACTACTGGGAGAATCGCGAGTTCCACGCTACTACCCTCGAAATTCCGCTGGGCCATGGTCCTTACCGCATCAAAGAAGTCGACCCCGGCAAGAAAATTGTTTACGAACGCGTCAAGGATTACTGGGCAGCGGATCTGCCGGTTAACCGGGGTCAATACAACATCGACACCATTGAGTACGTCTATTATCTCGACAAGAATGTTGTGATTGAGGCGCACAAGGCCGGTGAATTCGACTTCCGCTATGAAACCGATGCCAAGGCCTGGATGACAATGTACAACTTTGATGGCTCTGACCAGGGCCTCTTTGTCCGCGACGCCAGGGAAGTCAGAAGCCCCTGGGGTATCTACTGGGGCCTGCTGTTCAACACACGCCTGCCAAAGCTGGCAGACCCGCGGGTACGTGAGGCACTAACGCTGGCCTATGACTTCGACTTCAGCAACCGCGTACTTCACTACCAACAATACAAACGGGCACAAAGCTATTTTCAGGGTTCACCGATGGCCGCTGGTAACACCCTGCCAGACGCGGCTGAACTCGAACTGCTCGAGCCATTTCGCGATGTAATCCCACCACGCGTATTTACTGAGCCATTTTCTCTGCCAGTCAATCCAGGGCCGGGCCGCAACAGGGCAGCACTCAACCAGGCGGATGAATTGCTGACAGAGGCAGTCTGGGTAATACGGCGTCACCGGCGCGTCACCGAGGGACGGGT